>CAYVKQ010000177.1:0-6428 GCA_964451945.1 uncultured Lentisphaerales bacterium | reverse complement strand
CTGGCGACGACCCTGGCGCCGGCGGCCGCGGCAATGGTGGAGGCGCGTTCGAGCGAGACCGAGTTGACCAGCGGCTGGCCGCGGCGGCGGTCGCAGGCGCCCAGGCCCGCCTTCAGGATGTCGGGGTTGGACGAGTCGATGCTCAGCGGCAGCCCGCTTGCCCCCTGCACCACTCCGGCCAGCCAGACGACGGCGCGGAGCTTTTCGGCCGGGTCCATGCTGAACTCGTCGACGTTGAGGTCGAGGAACCCGGCGCCCGATGCCTCCTGTTCACGGGCCATCGATTCGAGATAGGCGACGCCCGCCGCCCGGTCGCCGGGGCTGCCGTGGAGCCCCTGCCAGACGGCGACGGCGACATGGCGCACTTTGCCGTTCCGCCACTCTTCGCCGGCGACGACGGTCCCGGGGATCGGCAGCGCGGCCGGCGCGCCCCGGTGTGTGAACGTCAGGGCGCTGCGGCCGTCGGGCAGCGTCGCCACGAATTTTCCGGTTGTCAGCCGTGTGCGCGTGCAATGGATGTTCTCGCCGACGATGATGAAACGATCCTTGGACATGGTGCGATCTTCCTTGTTGCGTTCACACCTGCAACAGCAGCGCCGAGTGCGGCGCCATCGCGGGCACATCGCCCAGGCGGACCGGACGGCCGGTCCACACGTCGAGCCCCGCGTCGGGCACGCCGAGGCCGGGAGGAACGACGAGCGGTTTTGGTCCGTCGTCCCAGTTGAATACACCGAGCCATCCCCGTTCCCCGTCGGCGGGCGGCAGGTACCAGAACCGCGGCACGGGATTCAGGAACAGGTCGAGCGGCTTTGCGCTGCGCCGCAGGGGCGGGAACAGGAGCGACAGGTCGTCGATGCCTTTGCGGTTGAGGCGGCGGACCGAGTCGGACAGGAACAGGTTGCCGCCGGCGAGGCGGACAAGGCTCAGCCAGGTCCGGAGTTCCGTCCACGAGGCCTCGGGGCCGGCCATCCAGAAGCCGCCGTCGGCGGTCAAAGGCTGCGGGGTGTAGAGGCGGTTCGGGTACGGATCGGCCGAAGTCGCGCCGCAGCGGATCAAGGCGAAATCCGGGTCGATGGTCCAGAGGCGACCGTTCTGCCAGGTGCTGGCGGCGATCTGGAGCGCGCTGTGCTTCACGTGGCCCCAGAACGTGTGGATGTCCTCGGAGACGCGCGTCGAGTCCGCGATGCCGATGGCGCACTCGGCCGGGACGCCGCAGTTGATCAGGTGGCTGTCGTCGCCGATGGCGTCGCGGATCGCCTCCAGCCCGCGCCGGATGGCCTGCGCCTTGCCGGCGGCGGGATCGGACAGCCGCTGCATGGCCTCGATGTATGCGGTGTAGATGTAGTCGATCTTGAAGAGGCGGAAGCCCGCCTCGCGCATCCGGCCGAACCACTTTGCGAGCAGTTCCTGGACTTCGGGAAGCGTGAAGTCGAATACGCCCTTGCCACCCATCACCACCGGGTGGTTCTCCGCGGTGCGCGCGAACAGGTCCTGGCGGTGGCGGGCCAGCGGGGCGTTGATGTCGCAGAGCAGCGGGGCGGTCCAGATTCCCGGAACGAATCCGGCAGACTCGATCTGGCGGGCGATGCCGCGGAACGTGGCGGCGAACTTGCGGTTCGGCCGCCAGTCGCCCCAGGCGCACTCCCAACCCATGTCGAGGACGGCGTACTCGAGGCTGTCGCCGAAGGCGCAGTCCCGCAGCGCCGCCAGCTCGCGGCGCACGTCCGCCAGGGTGACGGCACCGCCGTAGTAGTCCCAGCTGTTCCAACCGGTGGCCGGGGACGGGGACGGCCGCGCAAACGGCTGTAGCGCGGCCGCGTAGAGGTCCAGCAGCCGGAACGGATCCGCCCCGTGACCCGCCAGCAGGAGGAACTCCGTTTCGCGGTGCAGCTCCCGTTGCGGTTCCCAGCCGGCCTTGAACAACGCCGGCGTCGCTTCGAAGAAG
This sequence comes from uncultured Lentisphaerales bacterium, assembly GCA_964451945.1. Classification (GTDB taxonomy): domain Bacteria; phylum Verrucomicrobiota; class Kiritimatiellia; order RFP12; family JAAYNR01; genus JAAYNR01. The sequence continues at coordinate 4,483 of CAYVKQ010000177.1, read as the reverse complement.
GAGAAGTCCCCGCCCGGTCTTCCGTTGCCGAAGAGGAACGCCCTGCCGGTGCCGCTGTCCGACAGCAGGGTCATCAGGCGCGTCGCGGCGCTGCGCCCGTCGCCCAGCGTGACGATGCCTTCTTGATTCCTGCCGCCCACGAAGGGCGGGACGAGCATGCGCGTCGCGGGGGTGTCGAGCGCCGGAAACCGCGCGGTGCCGGAAGCGAATTGCAGGAAGACGCGCTTCAGCACGCGCCCGGCGGCCGGGGCGATGCGCAGGCGCAGCGCGTCCAGGTCCTGCGTCGGCGGCAGCTCGGCAGCGACATGCCACGGACCCGCCTGGCCGGCGCAGCGCCCGTCGGCGGGTACGCCGGAGAACGCATGCGTTCCCTCGGCGTCTTCCAGCAGCAGGACGGCCGACGCGGCCGGGGCGCCGGCGCCGGTCGTGAAGACGAACGAACCGTTTGTGGTGTCGAATGCCAGCATCGTGAACTCCCCGGAATTCCGTCGGTGACCGGAAACCGCTTCCCGGGCGGCACGGGCGCCCGCCTGCCGAAACCGGATTGAAGGAGAAGGGGCGCTGCCGCGCTCTTGTGACGGGAATGTAGCGGGAGCGGGCCAGTGATGTCAAGGAGGACGATTCCCAATTGCCCGCGGGGGGCGTCCGGCCTATACTGCGCCTGTCACGGTCGCGGGTCGGGAAAAGGCGCGGATCGGTGAGCAGCGATCAGGAACCGGTGGAGCGAAGGAGTGCGATGAGCGAACAGCAAGAGATTGTGATCATGCCGTGTCTCGACATGCGCGACGGGCGCGTGGTCAAGGGGGTCCGCTTCGTGGATATCCGCGACGCGGGGGATCCGGTGGCGTGCTGCCGTGCCTACTGCGAGGCGGGGGCCGACGAGCTTGCCATGCTCGATATCACGGCGACGGTCGAGGGGCGCGCGACGATGCTGGAGGTCGTGCGCCGGGTGGCGGCAGCGGTGACGGTCCCGTTCACCGTCGGCGGCGGCATCAGCGATGTGAGACGGGCGGCGGCCGTGCTCGAGGCGGGGGCGACCAAGGTCTCGACCAGCAGCGCGGCGTTCCGCACGCCGGCGGTGATCGCCGAGATGGTGCGCGCATTCGGTCCCGAACGGGTGACCGTGGCGATCGACGCGGCGCGGAACGCGGCGTTGCCCTCGGGCTACGAGGTGTTCATCGACGGCGGCCGCACGGCGACCGGCGCCGACGCGGTCGAGTGGGCGAAGCGGGTCGACGGCTTCGGCGTGCGCACGATTCTGCCTACGAGCAAGTCGACCGACGGCGTGCGCACCGGCTACGACCTGCCGCTGATCCGCGCCATCCGCGCGGCGACCGCCGCGGCCGTGGTCGCCTCGGGCGGCGCCGGCGAGCTGGCGCACTTCGCGGAGGCCGCCGAGGCGGGCGCCACGGTGCTGCTGGCCGCGTCGGTGTTTCACTTCAACCTGATCCGCATTCCCGACCTCAAGGCCTATCTCGCCGGACGGGGCTTCGCCGTGCGCCACCCCTGAAACGGGATTGTTTCCAATATTGCCCCCCGGGGAGAAATCGGCTAAACTGAAATATTCGATACGCATGGGGTAAAAGGAGTGGCATGAAACAGGACGCGCGCGCCAAACGGACGATTCTGCTGGTGGATGACGACACCAGCCTGCTCGAAACGCTGCACGATTTCCTCAGTTTCGAGGGGTACCATGTGATCACAGCCGCCAGCGGCGAGCAGGCGCTGGTGCTGTTGCGCCAAACCCGGCCGGACATCATCATCCTGGACATGAGCATGCCGGGGATGGGCGGAGTCGGGTTCCTGGAGCGGATCACCAACCCCGACGGCAGTACCCGGTTTCCGGTGCTGGTGCTGACGGCGCGCGCGGCGATGGCCGAGTATTTCGCCACGCGCCAGATCGACGGCTTCGTGGCCAAGCCGTGCGATCCCGACGACCTGCTGAGCGAAGTCAACCGGATCCTCTTCCTCCGCGGCGGCGAACCGGTGTCTCCGGCCAGCCCCGCGCTGGACCCGTCCGCCGCGGGCAGCGTCCGCCGGGCGGTCCTGGCCGAGGGCGACTCGGTGCTCAACGCCACGCTGCATGCGGAATTGCAGCGGGCCGGGTTCCATGTCGAGTCGGTGTTCACCGGGTCGGCGGCGCTGGAGCTGGCGATCATGAGCAAGCCGGATGTGCTGGTGATGCGCCTGGAGCTGCCCGAAATGAGCGCCAACGAGGCGCTGGCGACCCTGCGGCGGCTGCCCAACACGCGCGCGATGCCAGTGGTGGTCTATGGAATCGCGAGCCACGACGCCCTGATCGAACATGTCGCCCAGCTCGATCTGGATGAAGTGGTCGCAATCAAGGATTGCGCGGCCGACAAGGTCGTCAACGCGGCCCTGTCGGCGGCCGTGCAGCGGTAGGGGAGGAAAAGGCGGAGATGCGCTGTCCGAAGTGCGGCCACATGGATGACAAGGTGCTCGACAGCCGCGCGTCGCGCGACGGCGACGCCGTGCGCCGCCGCCGCGAGTGCCTCTCCTGCAGTCAGCGCTTCACGACCTACGAGGAGATCGTGCGCGACGAACTGCGCGTGGTGAAACGCGACGGGCGCCGCGAGGATCTTAGCCGGGCGAAGCTGACCAACGGCGTGCTGCGGGCGTGCGAAAAGCGTCCGGTCACGCAGGCGCAGATCGAGGCGCTGGTCGGTTCGGTGCTGGACGAAATCGCGGAGACCAGCGACGCCGAGGTCACTACCGACGCCATCGGCGAGAAGGTGATGAGCCGTCTGGAGAAGCTCGACGAAGTGGCGTATGTGCGTTTCGCCTCGGTCTACAAGCGCTTCGCCGACGTCAACCAGTTTCTGAAGGCCATCAAGGAGATGGTCAACAAAGGGTGAGAAGGAACACCGGGTATGATCCCAGAGACACGGATTCGCGAGGAGCTGGACAATGTGCTGGCCGACACCGATTTTCCCGGACTCGCCGGTCGGATCAGCGGCAAGGTGCGCGACAGCTATGTGATGGGGCGCAGGCGGGTGCTGGTGACCACCGACCGTATCTCGGCCTTCGACTGCATCCTCGGCACCATCCCGTTCAAAGGGCAGGTCCTGAATCAAATGGCGGCGTTCTGGTTTGCGCGCACCCGAGACACGGCGCCCAACCACATGCTCGACGTTCCCGACCCCAACATCATGGTCGTGGCCGAGTGCGGCCAACTGCCGCTGGAATTCATCGTGCGTGGCTACATCACCGGGGTGACCAAGACTTCGGCCTGGTCCCACTACGCGGCGGGCGGGCGCACCTTCTGCGGCAACCCCCTTCCCGACGGCTTGAAACGCGACCAGAAACTCGAAGGCCCCATTCTCACGCCGACCACCAAGCACGAGGCTCACGACCGCAACATTTCCCGCGACGAGGCGATCGCCGAGGGGCTGGTCGACCAGCCGACCTTCGACGCCGCGGCCGGGCTCTGCCTGAAGCTCTACGAGGCGGGCGTCCGCCACGCCGCCCGCCAGGGGCTGATCCTCGTCGACACCAAGTACGAGATCGGAACCCTGGACGGCAGGCTGGTCGTCAGCGACGAGATCCATACCCCCGATTCTTCGCGGTATTGGTTTGCCGATACCTACGCGGCGCTGTTCGCCGCGGGGAAGGATCAGCGCAAGCTCGACAAGGAATATGTGCGCGAGTGGCTGGCGGCACGCGGCTTCCGCGGCGACGGACCGGCGCCCGAGCTGACCGAGGAGGTTCGCATCGAGGCGGCGAAGCGCTACATCCAGGCGTATGAACGGGTCACCGGCCTGTCGTTCAAACCGGTGGACGAGCCAATCCGGGAGCGGGTGCGCAACGCGTTGGAGCGGATTCTATGACAAAGGGAGCAGAAGTGCCGGAGAGAACCACGGTCCCCCCGGCTGCGCCGGCGGGCGAGGCGGCGAACGCCTACCGCGAACAGCGCCTGGCGAACATGCGCCAACTGGAGGCGCTGGGACGGAAACCGTTCGGGCGGGCGTGGCCGCGCAGCGGGCGCCTGGCCGAGATCCGCGGCGCCTTCGAGGAGGGCAGGCGCGTCACCGCCGCCGGCCGGTTGATGACGGTCCGCGGCATGGGCAAGGCGGTTTTCGCCGACCTCAACGACGGCTCGGGGCGGTTCCAGATCTTCATCAAGAAGGACGTCCTGGGCGACGAGGCGTTCCATGCGTTCAAGCTGCTCGACCTCGGCGACCAGATTGGTGTCGAGGGGACCCTGTTCGTGACGCGGATGGGCGAGCAGACGATCGCCGTCGAACGCTGGGAGCTGCTCTCCAAGGCGCTGCTCAACCTGCCCGAGAAGTGGCACGGGTTGCAGGACACCGAGGAGCGCTACCGCAAGCGCTACCTCGACCTGATCGCCAACCCCGAGTCGCGCGACCGCTTCAACAAGCGGATCGCCATCCTGCGCGAGATCCGCGCCTATCTCGACGCGCGCGGCTTCCAGGAGGTGGAGACGCCGATGATGCAGCCGCAG
>CAYVKQ010000176.1:0-6434 GCA_964451945.1 uncultured Lentisphaerales bacterium | reverse complement strand
AGATCGAGGCGATCGGCCGCAACAACAACGGCGTCCTCTCCGTGCATAAGAAGGAGGCCTCCAATCTCCGCCGCGAGCTGGACAAGCTGCAGCAGAATCTCTCTGGCATTGCCGAGATGGATCGTCTCCCGGCGGCTCTGTTCGTGGTGGACATCTGCCGCGAGGCGAACGCGATCAAGGAGGCGTCGCGACTCGGCATCCCGATCGTCGCCATCGTCGACACCAACGCCGATCCCGACCCGATCGAGCACGTGATCCCGGGCAACGACGACGCCATCCGCGGCATCAAGATGATCGTCGACGCCTTCGCGCGCGTCGTCAAGGATGCCTCGGACCAGTTTGCCAAGGTCGCGGCCGAGAAAAACCGCCAGATCGAGGCGGAGCGGGCCGCTCACGAGGCCCAGGACCGCGGCTCCGGGCGCGGCAAACCGCGCCGCGAAGGCGCCGCTCCGGCCGCCGCCGAGAGCGCCAAGGACCGGCTGGCCAAGACGCGCCGCTCGGCCGCCAAGGCCGCGCAGGACGCCGTCGCCGCGCAGGTCGCCGCCGTCGAACCCGCTCCGGCCGTCGCGGCGGAGCCCGTCGCGGCCGAGCCCGCCGCGGCCATCGCCGAAGCGGCCCCCGCCGCCGCACCGGCACCGGCGCCGGAGGCGTAGCCCCCCGCATGCAACTGAAATCCGGCGCGGCGCGCTTCCCGCGGGAACCGCCGCGCCGCCGAATCCATCCGATTGAACGAAAAGGAATCTCCATGGCCGCTATCACTGTTGCGATGATCAACGATCTCCGGACGCGTACCAACGCCGGAATGATGGACTGCAAGAAAGCGCTGACCGACACGAACGGCGACATCGACGCCGCGATCAAGATCCTGCGCGAAAAAGGGCTCGCCATCCAGGTCAAGCGCGCCGACAAGGAGTCGAAGGAGGGGGTGATCTGCGCCGTCGCTTCCGCCGACGGCAGGACGCTCGCCATGGCCGAGGTGAACTGCGAGACCGACTTCGTGGCCAAGACCGACAACTTCAAGGCCTTCGCCGCCGCCGTCGCCGGGAAGGCGCTGGCCGAAGAAGCCACTGCGGCCGAGGCCATGAAGGACGAGCTCGTGGCCGTGGTCGCCGCCACCGGCGAGAACGTCAAGATCCGCCGCGTGGCCCGGTTTGCCGCCGCCGCGAACGCGCGCCTCGAATCGTACATCCATATGGGCGGAAAGGTCGGCGTGCTGGTCGAGGTGGCCTGCGCCACCCCCGAGGCGGTGGCCCATCCGGCCGTCGCCGAGCTGATCCACGACCTGGCGCTCCAGATCGCGGCCGCCAGCCCCCGCTTCCTGAAGAGCGACGAGATCCCCGCCGCCGACATCGAGGCGGAGAAGGACATCTACCGCAAGCAGATCCAGGGCAAGCCCGCGAACATCATCGAGAACATCCTGAAGGGCAAGATCCAGAAGTATTTCTCGGAGGTCTGCCTGATCAACCAGCCCTTTGTCAAGGAGCCGAAGCAGTCGGTGACCGAAGTGGTCAACGCCGCCGCCAAAAAGGCCGGCGGCGCGATCACCGTCACCCGTTTCGTGCGCTTCCAGCTCGGCGCCGCCTGATTCCCGCGAACGGGAGCGCCCGCAGAAGAACCGCCGCTTGCGCCAGCCCGCGCAAGCGGCGGTCTTTTTTGCCCGCGGGCTGGCTGGACGGACGACGCAAATCCGGCTATTCTGATTGGTTGGAAATGGCGGATGCCGCATGGCGGGCGTGCGCGCAACGGACAAAGAACAGACGGGACAAGTGACAAACGGGACATGTGAAGGTCGGCAGGACACACCCGGTGGCGGCGACGCCCGGCGCGTCCCCGCCGCCATCGGCGAACGCGCCACCACCCGCGGCCTCCGGCTTAGCATCATCGCTTCGGCCGTCTGCATGTTCTTTGTCGCGGTCACCGGCGGCATTCCCTATACCATGCTGCTGGAGCGGTTGCACGCCAGCGGCAAGGTGCAGGGCGTCGCCGCCACGATGGGGCAGCTCTCCCTGCTGTCGATGCTGGTCAGCGCGGTGTTCGCCGACCGCCTCGGCAGCCGGCGGGCCTTCTGGCGCGTCTGCTCGGTCATCCACCGCGGCATGTGGTTCATCCCGCCGTTCCTGATCTACTTCCTGCGTCCCCAGCCCGCCACCGCCGCCGTCATCATCGCCATCGCCTGCGTCTCGGGGCTGATCGGCAACATGGGCGGGGCGGTCTGGCAGAGCTGGATGGCCGACCTGATTCCGGAGAACAGCCGCGGTTCGTTCTGGAGCCGGCGCCAGACGTGGATCATGGGAACGCTCCTCATCAGCATGGGGCTCTCCGGCTGGATGCTCGACGTGTTCGACGCCGGCAACCCCGGGGCGTCGATGTTCGGCTTCGCCTTCGTCTTCCTGCTTGCGGCCGTCTCGGGAATCGCCGACGTCGCCATCCACTGGTCGGTCCCCGAGCCGACGGCCAAGCCGATGGCCGCGGCGCTCCCCCTGCTGCGGCGTCTGCTGCTGCCGCTGCGCCACCCGAGCTTCCGGCGACTGGCGCTCGCCATGGGGTTCTGGACCTTCGCCTGCACCGTCATCGGACCCTTCGGCAACCTGTACCTCAAACGGGTGATGCAGGTCACCTACACCGAGCTGTCGGTGATCGCGATCGCCGGCGCCGTCAGCAACATCGTGGCGGGGTTTGCCTCGGGCTACCTCATCGACCGCGTCGGCGCCAAGGCGGTCGCCTCGGTGATGACCCTTGTCTGCCCGCTCTTCGGCGTCTTCTGGTTCCTGGTCACCGACACCCCCGTCTCCTTCACCCTGCCGCTGCTGGGGATGACGGTCGTCACCCGGCAGGCGATCCTGCTGCTCGCCGTCTCGTCCCTGCTGGGCGCCGGGCTCTACTCGGCGATCGGCCTGTGCCACCTCAGCCTGGTGGCGGCGATCGCGCCCAAGCGGGGCCGCACGGTCGCCATGGCGGTGCAGTGGACGCTGATCGGTTTGATCGGCGCAGTGGGGCCGCTGATCGGCGGCGCGGTGATGGACGCCTGCGGCGACGGCTTCGACTTCCTCCTGCGCGGCCGCACCCGCTTCTCCTTCATCCATATCCTCTGCTTCTGCCACGCGGCGCTCGCCTGGGGCGTCGCCCTGCCGCTGTTCCGATCGGTCCGCGTGCGGCGCGACACGATCGGCCTGCGCCGCGCGATCGGGCTGCTGCTGCCCGCCAATCCCGTCCGCTTCGCCTCGGGCGTCTACCACGGCCGGATCATCAGCCTGCCCGCCACGCCCGAGCGGCGGCTGCGGGCGGTCCGGGCCGTCGGCGAGACCGGGGCCGCGTTCGCGGTGCAGGACCTGTGCGCCAAACTGGCCGACCCATCGCTCGACGTGCGCGAGGCGGCCGTCGCCTCGCTCGGGCGGATCGCCTCCAACGAGGCGATCGCCAGCCTGCTCCGGGCGCTCGGCGACCCCGCGAACGACCTGGCCGTACCCGCCCTGCGGGCGCTGCGCGACGCCCTGCGCGAGCGGCCGGGGGGTCTCTCTGTCGTCGCGCTGCTGCAAGCCGAGACCGATACCGACTGGACGCGCGCCATCGTCACGGCCGTCGCGCCGCTGCTCGCCCACGCCAACCTGGAGGTCGTGCGCGAGGCGGCGCGGCTCCTCGGCCTGACCCCCGACCCGGCGGCGCGGACCGCCCTGCTCGACCTGCTGCACGCCACGCACCACGCCCCCGTCGCGCTGGCGGCGGCGGCGGCGCTGGGACGGCAGGGCGACGTGCTGGCGGTCTACGAGATCATCCCGCGGATGCGCGCGGCCCGCAGCGACGCCGCCGAAAAGGCGTTCGCCGTCGCCGCCGGCGACCTGATGGGCGCGCCCGGCGGGTTCTATGAAATGCTGACCAAGGAGGAGCAGACCCACAACTCGGCCCTCTCCGAGCTGGTCGGAAACCTCACCGCCAGCAGCCAGCGGCTCGACGCCGACCGGAACAGCCGCTTCCTCGCCGAGACGGGGCGGGCGCTCGCAGGGATCGAGGACCGCTACGAGGCGCGCGACCTGACGGCGTGCGCCGCGGCCGCGCTGCGCATCACCCGCCTGTTCGCGCAGCACCGCTACCAGATCGCCGAGGACCTTGAACTGTTCCGCTTCCTGCCCGAACTGGAACGGCGCGACCCGCGCTTCGCCGCGGGCGCCTGGTTCATCTCCCTGCTGCACGGCGCCTTCGCCCGCGCCGACGCCCCGCCCGCACTGCGGCCAGTCCGCTCGCTTGTGGAGATCCAGCTCGCCGTCTACATCCTCTCGTCCTGGGCCGACGGCCTGCGCGGCCCTTCCGCCCCGCAGCCGCGCAAGCCGTGACACACCGCCTGACACGGGTGAATGCCCCGCCCATGGATTGCCGCGCCCGTTTTTTCATTAGTTGAAAAGACATCATTGACAATTGCAGTGGGATGTGTTTTCATCTGTACGTGAAACATCTTTTGGAAGGGTCCCCCGATCGTCTGACCGGCGCAATGGACGCCCGGAGGCTTGGCCAGACCATCCGCGATCTACGGCGTCAGGCGCATCTTTCGCAAGGAGACTTGGCCACGGCGCTGGAGATGCGCCAGGGTCCCGTCTGCAACATTGAAAAGGGACGGAATTTTCCCTCGACGCGCGTCCTGTTCAAGATTGCCCGCGTGCTGAAGGTGCCGGTGGACACGCTGCTGGAGCCCGCAGGCGCGCCGGTGGCCGGTGGAAAACCGGCAGTCTCCGGCGCCACCCCCTTCGGCGCGGTATCGCAGGCGATTCTTCCCGGCCTCTACCCCACCGCTGCAAAACCCTCTCCCGTGCCCGGCCTGCCGCTGGGGGCGCGCATCGCCGACCTGGCCCGCGACTACCTCGCGCTCGAAGATATCTGCCGCGTGCCGCGGCAGGCGCGACTGCCTCTCGATCTCTCCTTCGACCTTGAGCTGGCGGATATTCCGCGCCTGGCGCGGCAGGTCCGAGCGCATCTCGGCGTCGGCAACGCCGTGGTGTTCGACCATGTGGAACTCTTCGAAAACCACGGTCTCCGGGTCCTCTTCACCGACCTGCTCGGCAAGACCGAGAGCCTCTCGCTCTACGACGCGCGGAACGGCAACGTGTTTCTTTTTGTCGCCGACGCGCAGACCTCCGAGAAGCAACTGTTTCGGCTTCTCTACGAGCTGGGACGGGTACTGATCTACGTTCGCGCCGTCCGCCTCGGAGTTGCGCCCTACGGGGACGAACCGGTCCGCGGCAAGCTGGCCCGCCGGTTTGCGGCGGAGAGCCTCATGCCAGAAGACGCCGTCTGCGGCACTGTCCGCCAGATCGGCGTGGCACCCGGCGAGTGGGACCTGCCGCTGCTGCTGCGCCTGAAGCACCGCTTCGGCGTCTCGGCCGAGTCCTTCAACTACCGCCTGCTCGAACTTGGTCTGATCACCTCCGAACGCCAGGCCGCACTGCGCGCGGCGATCAAGGCCCACTACGACGCCAACCATTTCGCCGAACCCGGCAACAGTCGCCGCATCCTTACCCCCAACGGCCGCCTCGGCGACCTGCTCCACACCGCCCTGCGCCGCGCCGACCCCGAGGCCCGCGAGATCGCCGAGCGGCTGGAGAAATGGAAAGTGAGGATGCCGTGAGGGCGCGCGGCATGCGCCGCACCATCGAACTTGAAAGTGGAAGCGAAGAATGTCACCGATGCCGAAACACCGTCTAGCACCAATCACGCCGATACCGGCGGTCCCCTATCGGTATTGCGCCGCCAAGACGACAGCCGCTGGACTGCCGGGCACCAGCGTGGAGGACCATTGCCTGTTTGTCGGCCGAGTGGCCGAGGCGCTGGTCGCGCTGCTGCCGGAAAGTGTCAGGCGCCTTTTACCAGCGGTCCCCGGCCTGGCGGTCAGTCTCCATGATATCGGTAAGGTGTCGCCAGGCTATGAATTGCAGTATTTTCGTGATTCAGTCCTACGTAAACATGCGCCGGAATTGTGCGATCAGACTTCATTCTGCGCGCGCCATGCCAGTATCAGCGCCGCAGCCATCGACCGTTGGCTGAACAGGGAGGCAATGACATCACCAATCGCGCTCGCGGCAGCCGCCCACCACGGCGTGCTGGATCGCGGCTATCCTCCCGATCAGGCTGAAATCATGGGAGGCGCTTCGTGGGCCGAAGAGCGCCGCAAGTTGATAGCAGCGCTGATCAGGAAGTTCGGTGGGTCGTTGTCGGATGCCTCGCATGCCAATGCCTGGTTGCTGGCCGGTCTGACCAGTGTTGCGGATTGGATCGGTTCTGACGAACAGTTCTTCCCTGCCGATGGCCCGCCCGCGATCGATGGCGACCCGGCCCGAACGGCCTGCCACGCCATTGAGGAATGCGGCTTTCACCCTGTCGAAATCAAAAAGGAACTGACTTTCGAGGAAATCTTTGGATTCCAGCCGCGGCCCGCTCAGCAGCTCTTC
>CAYVKQ010000175.1:0-6434 GCA_964451945.1 uncultured Lentisphaerales bacterium | reverse complement strand
CTCGGCAACCGTCTCGGCCGCGGCCGCGGGGGCGGCGGCGGCGGGAGCCTCGGCGACCGTCTCGGCCGCGGGGGCGGCAGGCTTCGCCTCGACCTCCACTTCGGCAGCCGGCGCAACAGCCGGAGGTTTCACGACCGGGGCTTCCGCCGCCGGTTTTTCAGCCGCTGCCGCCGGGGCGGCCTCTCCCCCGAGATCCTTCAGGAGAGCTTCGATCTCGCCCATGTCGTCCTGCGCGCTGGTCCACGCGCCAATCGAAATCAAAACGGCGGCAGTCAGCGTCACCTGCACCCATCGAAATGAACCGCTCATGGGAAATCACTCCTTAAAAATCAGAATCCGCCATACCAGAATACCGCCATGCCCCCCGGCGGGCATGACCTGACAACCCCGTTTCTATCGCCCAATCGTCACCCTTTTACCGGTTGATTCGCTCTCTATTACAACAGAGAGGGCCTCATTGTCAACGCTGATCACGCGATAGCGCGAGCCGCGCAGCACAAAGAACCCGCCCGCCGAAGCTGAAAACACCGTGTTGTCGATGGGCAGCACCAGTTCGACAAGCGTTTCGGCGAACTGCTCGTCGTTGATCTGCAGGGTGAAGACCTTCTCGTCGGCGAGACGCTTGAGGGTGGCGACCGACATATCGACGGTGCGCCATCCGATCACGGGGTCGATGCGCTTCTCTTCCTTCGACTCCAGCTTTACAAGGACAAACCCGGTGTCGCCGACCGGCTGCCCCTCGCGCACCCAGAAGGTCTGACGATCGCCGTCCTGGCGGTTGAACTGGCATTGATGGCCACCGTCGGGCATGCGGTTCTTTGATTTGAACACCAGCGGAATGCGCTTGGAGGCGATCTCCTTGACGCGCAGCAGCACATCGACGGCCGGGTGGCTCTTGGGATCGCGCGGATCGGTGCCCGCGAGGTATTCGTCCAGATTGATGAAGCCGTCGCTGTCGGCATCGCCCCGCCCGTCGGCGGCATCCAATGGATTAAACGTATTCTGTCGTTCCCACGTGTCGGGCATGCCGTCGCCGTCGGTGTCCGACACCACCACCCCCTTGGTATCGGGCTGGGGACTGCTGCAGAAGGGGCACGTTTCGGCCGCGTAGGGGATCGCCTTGCCGCAGGCCACGCACCAGACGCGGCGCTCGGGTACGAAAAACCCGGCCGCGGCGCCGTCGTCGGCGATCAGTTTCGGACGGAGCAGCTGCTGCAGGGCGTTGGAGTAGACGCCGGGGTCGAACCCGGTCCCCTCCAGCGGCCTGGGCGTGAGCGCACGCACCGCCGCGCGGTACTCCTCTTCGGCCCGCTGCCGCCGGTCCGCCGAGAACGTCAGCCAGAGCAGCGAGAACAGCAGTCCCGCCAGCACGACGACAACGATGACCTTGTCGTACTGCCTGACCATGATCGACTGATTTCCTTTTATCGCCACGGCATACCCCTTAAAAGATCTCCACATCCAATGTCAGGCGCACGGCAAGCAGCGGATCGGACTCGGGGCCCGACACCACCCGCTGCGGGTGGGGCGCCTCCTTGAGCTCCTGCCATTTTTCCGGCGGCGATTTGACGTCGGGGCCGTTCTTGCGCACCGTGACCTGGTTGACCATGACAAACAGGTCCGTGGCGGCCAACCGGTTCAGAACGGCCAGGAGCGCGTCCTTGCGCGCCGTGAACTCGAAGGTGAACGGATGGAGGCCCTCAAGCGCGCGCGGGTCGCCCGTCCCGGCCACGGCTGTGGCAGCGGCGGACGGCGTACGGCTCCGCGCACGGCGGCTGCGGGGCTCCCCGCCGGGAGCTTCCCGCGGATTCGCCGCCGCGCCCTCGAACGCGAAACGGGTGACGGATTGCAGCGCGCCGACATTGGCCGCGCAGATCTCCCGGCAGAGCCGTTTCGTGATCTCCAGCTGCAGCGCCAGCTTGGGGATGTCCTCGGCCGCCGGCATCTGGCCGCCGGTGATGTAGGTGTCGAAGCCGAAGGCGAACCCGTCGGGCACCACCTGCGTGCCGCCCGGGGTCTTCAGCCTGGCCAGTTCGCGCACGGTTGGCTGGAGCACCTGCATGAACTGCGACGGCGTGAGATTCGCATCGGCCGGAATGACCGCCCGCTGCGCCGCGACGACGTTCGACGTCCAGGCCGCGACCTCCTCCGTCTGCCGCCGGATACGCTCGATGTTTTCCCGTTCGGGAAACACCGGCGCGCGGTAGATTCCCTCCAGCTCCGCGAACTTGCCGTCCCGGCGCGCGGCCACCCCGCCCGTCTTCGACAAGGACGATCCGAGCATGGCTGCGCTGCCCGCCAGCAGGACGAGCGTGGTGGCGCTCAGGGCGATTGTCAACACCTGGTGTTTTTTCATGATCGTCGGAATCCTCAGGAAATCGGGGCCAGCGCCGCTTCGATGACGAACCGGCGGAGGGATCCGTCGGCCTCCTCGCGTTCGCTCTCGATCCTCACGCCGTCCGCCTTGGCGCCGTCCGCCGTCGCGACTTCAGCGGCGAACACCCGCCGCTGCTTCAGCTGGTCGCGCACCAGCTCCACAGCCGTCGCCTGGTTGCCGTTGGCCTGTTCCAGCTCCTTCAGCCGGTCGATCCAGCCGCAGCCGGTGATGCGCACGCGCGTCACCGCTCCCTGCGGATCGGCGACGGGCTCGAACGCGGTGAGCCACATCCCCGGATAGAGGCATTCGCGCACCGCGTCGAAGAGGCGCACTGCCCGGGTGCGGCGTTCGATGCGGCTGCGAAGCGCGTCGGCCTCCGCCTCCGCCTCCTTGAACTGCCGCTGCGCCGCCGCCAGCGCCTGCTTCTCCGTCCGCAGCGCCTGCAGCCGTTCGTCCACCCCCTGCTCCTGCCGCTCGAACAGGCGCAGCGTCTGGCGGGTATAGACGGTCCAGACGCCGGCCGTGAGGATCAGGCCGGCCGCGGCCAGCCCAAAGTAGGGCAGGCGGCGGCGGAAGGTCTTGCGCCGGCCGATCGCCTCGGGCAGCAGCGTGATCTCCAGCGGACAGGCCAGCCCGCGCCGCAGGGCGAGGCCGACGACTTCGCCGAGCACGAAGGCGTCCCGGCCCACCTTTTCCACATCGAGCCCGGGGTCGAGCGCCACCTGTTGGAAGGGGTTGAGCGGCTCGACCTTCACCTGCAGCTTGTCGCTGAAGAAGGTGTCCATGTGCGGGATCACGCTCGAACCGCCGGTCAGAAAGGCGCGCGTCGGCACGCTCCCCCCCTGCTGGCTGCGGTAGAAGTTGATCGAACGGCTGATCTCTGCATGGAGGCGGGTGACCACGTTGCGCACGATCTTCGACACCCGGTCGGCCCGTTCGTCGCCCACGGCCGCGAAGACGCCCCCCAGGGCGACGAACGCGCACTCGCGCTTCAACGCCTCGGCCGCCCGGAAGTCAGTCTGGAAGCTCTTCGCCAGATCCTGCGTGATGGCGTTGCCGGCCACGGGGATGCAGCGGCTGAAGAACTTGCCGTCTTCCATGAACACCAGATTGGTCGAGCGCGCGCCGATGTCCACCAGCATGGAACACCCGTCGAGGTCGGGGTAGTTGTAGCGGACGCAGTTGCAGAGGGCCATCGGCGCCACGTCGATGATCTCGGGCTCCAGCCCCGTCTCCATCACCGCCGAGACGATCTCCGAGACATTCTCGTTCTTCGCCGCCACGATCATGGCGTTCTGCTCGCCCTCGGCGGCGTCGCCGATCAGCTGGTAGTCCCAGACCAGGTCGGCGATCGGGAAGGGGACGTTCTGCTCCGCCTCGTAGCGGATCATCTGCAGCAGCTTGTCCTTGGCCACCGGCGGCAGCTTGATGAACCGCGGAAACACCATCTGCCCCGAAATCGCCATCAGCAGCGGCGCGGGGCGGATCCCGGCATTGCTCATCAGTTCCCGTAGCGCCGCAATCAGAAAGGCGCTCGATGCCGTCTCGTTCTCGGGGTTCATCCCGAGATCGCCGATGCCGTAGTTCAGCAGCACCGGGATGCGCCCGCCGCGGACAGCGAACTCCGCCAGCACGAGCTTGCCCGCGCCGACATTCAGAGCGAGGATGCGGTTTGTCGAGAACACTACTTCACCACCTCGTAGTCATCCATGTTGATCAGGGCGAACGGGGTCTTGGACCGCTCCAGCAGGCCCTCGCGGCGGGTGACGATCGGGCTGTCGACAACGGCGGGATTCTTCCACCAGTCCGCCTCGGGCAGCTTCTGGTCGGAGACGGCCGTTTCGGCGGCCAGCAGCGTGCCGTCCTGCGAGATCTCCACCGCGATCGCCACCGGCTGCCCGAACCGGGCCAGCGTGTTCGGCGCAAGCACCACGCAGGCGGCGTGCTCCCCCTTCTGGATGTCGATATACGTCGCGCGGAGCTGGAAAAGGCTGTAGGCGTCCTTGCCGTCCTTTCCCTTGGCATAGGTCATCACCGAGTAGGAGACATCCAGGGAGTCGACCCAATCGGGAGCGGTCTCGTACTCCACCTCGAAGAGCGCCCACTCCCGCGGTTTGCGGCTGCGCGAGCTGCGCCCGAGGCTTGTCTGGAATTCGGGGGTGCGCACCATCGTCGCGCGCCCCGGCTTGGGCAGCCGCCGGATGCGCAGCACCCCGCCCTTCGCCGCCGGGGAGGCAGCAGGAGGGACCGCCGGACGCATCTGCGCCTCCGTTATCTCCGCCGCGCAGAAGACCGCCGCCAGCACCAACACACCCGGCACAACCCTCAACCCACGCGCTTTCATCATGCCCCCCCTTGCACAAGCATTATTCCGGTTTAAAAAGGTGGAAAGTAAATATATCGTTTCTGGCGTCGCAGTGCAACACGCGAAATGCACGGAAATCACATTTGCGGCAATTGACTTGGTGA
This sequence comes from uncultured Lentisphaerales bacterium, assembly GCA_964451945.1. Taxonomy (GTDB): domain Bacteria; phylum Verrucomicrobiota; class Kiritimatiellia; order RFP12; family JAAYNR01; genus JAAYNR01. Next base: position 1,588 of record CAYVKQ010000175.1, on the reverse strand, counting down.
ATGTCATTGGGTAAACTGTGAAATCTAACTTGCAACGGATTGTTTCTGTCCGCAGGCGCGGCCGTCCCGAACCGTGCGGACCGATGGGAGATCTCTATGAGTATGCGTCTGCCCGCGCTCCATTCGCTTGTCGGCGCCGTCTGCCTGGCCGGCACGCTTGCGGCCCAACAGGCCAGCTCGCCGCCCCTGTTCCAGTTGATCAACGCCAACGGCCCCTGCGAGGTCAGGCGGGCCGGTGCCGACGCCTTCGAACCGGCCGTCAACCGCAAGGCCTATCCCTTCGGTTCGACCGTGCGCACCGGCGCGGGCGGCAAGGTCATGGTCCTGTTCTCCCCCGCCTCCGCCGATGCGCCGACCGCCTCGGTGCAGCTGTCGGAGGCGACGGAGGCGGTCGTCGACCGCGATCCTGCGGCGGTCTCCAACGGCATCTTCCGCCTGCAGGCGGGACGGGTCGACATCTTCGCCGAGACCGACACCGCCCCGAAGGCGCTGACCATCGAGACCGCGGGCTACGCGGTGTCGGGATTCACGGGACGCGCCGAGGTCGAGATTCTTCCCGCCCCGCCCGAACTGCAGTCGACGCGCGTCGCCGTCGCCAAGGGCCGCGCCATCGTCGCCGGCGACCAGTTCACCTTCGCCGAGATGCGGGGCGGATGCGCCTTCGTGATCGAGACGGCCGCCGACCGCGGCCTCACCCGCATCACCGGCGAGGGCGGCGAGACGGTCGTCACCCTCGAAAACGGCACCGGAGAGCCGCTGGCCTTCCCCGCCCGCCCCCGTTCGATCATCAAGATCTGGCGCGAGTTCGCCCCGGTCGGCGGCCGCCGGATCGTCGCCGTCTTCGCCGTCGGCCCCGACGGCAAACGGCCCGAATGCTACGCCTTCGCCGTCGGCCAGCCGGGCATGGTTTCCAGCGAATCGCTGGCCGAGGAGACGCCTGGGGAGGCGGCCGAAGCCGCCGCCCCGGGCACCGCCGCCGCCGCCGCCCCCGCGGCCGCCGCCGATGCACCCGCCGCCGGCATGTCCGCCGAGGATGTGGACGCCGCCTTCAAAGAATTGTTCAGCGAATAGCACGGAGCAGCCGGCAGGTCCTTTCCGTTCCGCCACATCCGCGTGGCCGGCAGGAACGGCAGAAACGTCACAACACGCGCCAGAGATTGGAAATCACACGTGGTCATCTATCACTTCAACCGCCTCATCCGCAACCGTTTTGTCTGGGGCGCCTTTGCCGTCATCATCGCCTTCGCCTTTGTCTCCGTCGATTCCTGCACGACCTCCTCCGGCGGCCGCACCGATGCCGGAACCCTCGACGGGCGCAAAGTGCCGGCCCAGGTCTACCGATCCCTTGAACACTACATCCGCCAGACCGACCGCCGCCAAGAGGCGCCGCCGCAGGCGGTTCTCTACACCCAGACATGGGAGCGCCTCGCCGCCGCCTATACCGCCAAGCAGGCGGGCCTCGCCGTTTCTCCCGAACTCATCCGGCAGGAGATCCTCGCCTCGGACGCCTTTGCCGGGGGGTTCGACCCCAACGCCTACCGCTACCTGATCCGCCAGAACCTGCAGATGTCGGAACAGGAGTTCGAGG
>CAYVKQ010000174.1:0-6445 GCA_964451945.1 uncultured Lentisphaerales bacterium | reverse complement strand
GGTGCCGTCGCGCCAGTAGGGAATCTCGTCGAGCGTCAGCCCGGCCGCCAGTTTGGCCGAAACGAGGGCGATGGGGAAGCCGGTCGCCTTGGAGGCGAGGGCCGACGAGCGCGACGTGCGGGGGTTGATCTCGATGATGATGATGCGCCCGGTCGCGGGGTCGTGGGCGAACTGGACGTTGGTGCCGCCGATCACCCCGATCGACTCGACGATGCGGAAGGCGTAGTCCTGCAGGCGGTCCTGGACCTCCCGGGAGATGGTCAGCATCGGCGCAGTGCAGTAGGAGTCGCCGGTGTGGACGCCCATCGGGTCGACGTTCTCGATGAAGCAGACGGTGATCATCTGGTTCCTGGCGTCGCGGACGACCTCGACCTCCAGCTCTTCCCATCCCAGCACCGACTCCTCGATCAGCACCTGGTGGGTCATCGACGCCTCCAGGCCACGTGCGCTGATCGTCTGCAGCTCTTCGATGTTGTAGACGAAGCCGCCGCCCGTGCCGCCGAGGGTGTAGGCGGGGCGGACGACGACCGGGTAGCCGATCCGTGCCGCCGCCGCCTCGGCCTCGGCCACCGTGTGGCAGATCTCCGAACGGGCGCACTCGATGCCGAGCTTGGCCATGGTGTCCTTGAAGATCTCGCGATCCTCGCCGCGCTCGATCGCGTCGAGGTTGACTCCGATCACGCGGACGTTGTACCTGGCGAGGATCCCCTCCTTGGAGAGCTGCAGCGCCAGGTTCAACCCGGTCTGCCCGCCCAGGTTGGGCAGAAGGGCGTCGGGCCGCTCCTTGGCGATAATCTGCTCGATGCGCGCCGTGTTCAGCGGCTCGATGTAGGTGGCGTCGGCCATCACGGTGTCGGTCATGATCGTGGCCGGGTTCGAATTCACCAGCACGATCTGGTAGCCGAGCGCGCGCAGCGCCTTGCAGGCCTGGGTTCCTGAGTAGTCGAACTCGCAGGCCTGCCCGATGACGATGGGGCCTGACCCGATGATGAGAACCTTGGAGATGTCGTCGCGTCGCATGGGTTCCTGACCTTTCGTGGCGCAAAATGACGGGGCATGACGCCTTGCCGGCGGCATGTCGGGAGGTTGCCCCCGTTTGGGAATAAACTATGCCCTTTCCCGAGCCATCAGTCGAGCCAAAACGGTGGACAGCCGCGCTTTTTCACCATGAAGAGCATGGAGAGCATGGAGTTTTTGTTTTGGGGCTGACGCACGTGGCGACAGCACCCCCAAACCCAGCGGCGGCATGAGTCTTCATGACCTGCATGTTCTTCATGGTAAAACTCGCGTCCGCTTGAGTCTTCGTGTCCTTCGCGTTCTTCGTGGTGGAAACCTCGGCGTCGGCCCTGTCACTGCCGAAGCCCGCTCTTGCCTAAAACCGCCGCAGGGACTAAACTAACACCATTCCGGTTTGCGCGGAATGACTTCATCAACAAGGAGGAACCATGAACAAGCGAGATCGTGCCGCACGGCGCGGCGTGGGGGTGCATCTGGTGTCGGGTCTGCTGGCGTTTGCGGCGGCGGGGCTGTGCCCGGCGGGCGCGCAGGAGGTCGCGGCGGCGGCGGCGGGCGGCAACCTGCGCTACTCCATCACGGTGTCGAAATTCAAGAACGAGGCGGGCTGGAGCGGCAAGTGGGACCTCGGCGACGGCTTTTCGACGATCATGACCGACGCCCTGCAGACGTCGGGCAAGTTCATTGTCCTGGGGGATGCCGAGATGCGCGGCGCCGCCATGGACGAGCAGGACCTGGCCGCCAGCGGGCGCATGGCCGGCGGCAAGAAGGCGCCCGCCACGGGACAGATGACGCCCGCCCAGTTGCTCGTGCGCGGCTCGATCACCCACGTGCAGGAGAGCACCGCGGGCGGCGGCGGCGGCATCAGCTTCAAGGGGATCAGCGTGGGCGGCGCCAAGGACAGCGCCGAGGTCAACATCACCATGTACCTGGTCGATTCGCGCACCGGCCAGGTGAAGGCGTCGACCAAGGTCGTCGGCAAGTCGGCCAAGCGTGGCGCGCGCATCGGCTACAGCGGCTCGGCGCTGGGCGGGTTGACCGGCGGCGCCGGCGGCCACCTGAACGACAACGTCGGCAAGGCGTGCGCCGACGCCGTGGCGCAGGGAGTCGAGTTCCTGGTCGGACAGCTCGGCAAGATCCCGTGGCAGGGCTCGGTGGCGCTGGCCAAGGAAGGCCGGATCATGATCAACCGCGGGACGCGCGAGGGGGTCGCCCCCGGCATGCGCTTCGACGTCGGCCAGGCCGAGGAGATCGTCGACGAGGACACCGGCGAGGTGCTCGATTCCAGCCTCACCGTCGTGGGGCAGATCGAGGCGACCGAAGTGAAGGAGAAGGTCGCCACCTGCAAACCCCTGAAGGGCGGCGACGCGATCGCCAAGGGGATGGCGGTCTTTCCCGCCAAGTGAGCCGCCGAATGCCGCGCCCTTTGTTCGGAGGGTGCGGCAGTTCCGGCGTCGGGCATCGACATATGGGACATGCGCGGAGCAGGTAGGGCGAGCCGTCCCCGGCGAGCCGCTCACCGTCGCCACCAACCGCTGTGTCTGAAGGCTTTCTCCCCACCGCCACCAGCGCTTGGGTGTGTACCATCGCCACCTACGCCGGAGACAATGAAGGGGGTGCAGCGTGGGCAGACTATCAACCGCGAACAAGCTCATCTGCGTCCTTTTTGCTGTGTTGCTTGTCTTTGCCATGATCATAGAAGTCGTCCGCTCAAATGGACCCATGCTGGATGCCCTCACTGCTTGCTACCCAGCCCTTGGTATTGCAGTATGCCTGGTGGCGGCCTTGTACTGGGGTGCTCCCTGTATCGGCACCGCCGCACTGATAATTGTGGTGACAGCATTCGTTAAGTTGCTTGTGGCGGTGTTGACGGCACATGCCATCCATCTGTATATGCTCGCAAACTTCGGGAAGGAGTTGTTGGGAACGCTGATACTTATCGGTATCTACTACGAATCAGTGGAAAGAGAATAGGGGAATTGTGGTGTCACCGGAGAGGCCGACATGACCATGCAACTGCTGGGTGTTTTGCTTTCACTGTTGTGTGCATTCGGCAATAGGGACGTAGGTACTGGATGGACATGCGAGTGAATCCAGATAGGCACATGAGAGGGCGCCGCGTGGGGTGCTTTCAATGGTTTCTTACCGCCATCTTGATCTACGTTGTATGGGGCATGCTTGGTACTCTGTGCTGCAAGCGTGATCTGATGGAAGAGTCGGATGCGGCATCCACAGACGAAGCACGCTACTCGACTGGGCAACAGGCAAGTCAATAGGGGGTTGCGCTGAAAAAGTCGTTCTTCCCTGGGTCGGGACAGAGCCCGACCCTCCAGAATGAACCAACGAAGGCGGAAAATCATATTGGAGGGACGACCTCCGTGTCGTCCGCCCGATTTTTCAGCGTAACCTCCTGTCATGGTACGACCTTTGCGGATTGGGACTCTTGGAGGCAAGCCAATGGACGGAATGTTCATGGTCGTGATGCTTGCGATCGTATTTGGCTGTCTTTCGCGCCAAGACAGGGACACGGCCATCGAAAAAATGTCAGTGTTTGTTCCGCGATGCGCAAACAATTTCCTGCCTTGGGTTGTCTAATGGGGCAAAAGGACTGGAGGGCCGTTTGGACGTTTCGGATCCGACAGACAGGGAACTGGTTGCCCGTTTCCGCGCGGCCAACGACGCCGACAGCGTGAACGAACTGGTGCGCCGCTACACCGGCCGCGTCCGGTCGGTCGTCTATCCGCTGCTGCTGGACGACGCCGACGCCGACGATGTGACGCAGGAGGCCCTGGTGCGGGCAATCGACGCCCTCGGTTCCTTCCGCGGCGACGCCGCCTTTGCGACGTGGGTGTACCGCATCGCGGTCAACACGGCCAAGAATTACCTGAAGCGGCGCAACCGGCGGCGGGCGTTGCTGACTGACGAGGGCGCCCCCGAGGCGGTGGCCGACGCCGCCTGCCGGACGCCGGCCCAGGCCACCGAGACGGCCGATCTCGACCGGGCGATCACCGCCGCGATGGCGCGGCTGCCGTTCGCGCAGCGGACCGCCATCGCGCTGGTGGCGATCCGGGGGCTCGACGACCGCGAGGCGGCCCGCGCGGCGGGCTGCAACGCTGCCACGCTGCGCTGGCGCCTGCACCGGGCGCGCCAGCGGCTGCGGCGACTGCTTGAAGAGGAGGGAATGGCATGAAAGACAACCTGGACACCCTGCTGCGGGAGTGGGCCGCGCGGCACGAGCCCGAGGACGAACGCCGCGAGTGGCTGGATGCACGCATTCAGAGCGCGTGTCGCTCCCGGCTCCGCCCGGCACGGCCGCAGTGGCGCGACCACGGCCACCGCCTGCTGTGGTTTGCCGCCGGTGCGGCCGCCGCTTTCATTGCGGTTGCCCTCCTGCGGTGCGGCGATGGGGTGGAGGAGCGCCCCCTGGCGCGTCTCCTCGCCGAAGAGCGGACGCGCTTCGTCGAACGCCGCCCCGCGCTGGCGCGCGTCTTTTGCGAGACGGAGCGGCTTTTCGGCGGCAAACTCCAATGGGTCGCGCAGAGCGGCCGGGAGGCCGAGATCGGTCTCTCCGATGTGGCCGACGACGCCGGTCCGCTGGCCGTGCGCCTCACGCTCGTCGCCCGGCGCGACGGCGCGCGGACCTGGCGCCGGGTCTGGAGCGCCGACGTGGTCGCGCGCACCGACGGCGTGCTGGAACTCGCGCCCGACGGCCACCCCGCCAACCGCGTCGCCCTCTGGATGCATCGGCTCGAAGGGGGCGCCGCGCTGGTCGAGAGCCGGCTGACGCTGGGCCAACCGGTCCGCTTCACCGCCGAGACCAGCGAGGTCCTCTCCTTCGGCGAGTCGCGCAAAACCGCGCGCCTCCGCCGCGGCGAAACCGAATACCTGCTGCTGCAGACCGTTGCGCCGGGAGGAGGTGCGCCATGCGCGTCCTGACAACCGTTCCGGCCGCGAAACCCTTGCCGGGTCCGGGGTTCAGGGTTCAGGGTTCAGGGTTCGGGGCAGGATTGCAGACCCTTCCTCAGTTCTGGCATCGTATCGCTACGCTCCAAAGCGGTGCCGCGCTTCGCTTGCCACCGCACTCCAAAACAGCTACGCATCGACGCCAGCGGTTTGGAGTGCGGCGGCAAGCGGTACCCCGCGCGACGCCGCTTTTCCGCTGCCTCGCCAAGGTGTGCGCGCCCGCGCTCGCCCTGGCGCTTGTCGCCCTTCTCACCCCGCTCCGCGCCGCCGGGGCGCGGAACGTCTTTGCCGGACGCGAAAGCGTGCTGGTGCACGGCGTCGCCGGCCTGACTCCGGGCGAACGCGTCTGGTTCCGCGTGGCCAGGGGAGGCCGCACGCTGGCCAGCGGCACGGCGGCCTGCGAAACGGGCGGCATCATCTCGCTGCCGGTGGCACTGCCGGAGATGAAGCCCGGCGTGGTGTTGCCACTGGAGGTCGCCCTGCGGCTCGGCTCCGACCGGGGGCGCCCGCTGCTCCCGAACGACACCCTCTGGGCGTTTGCCGAACGCCCGTTCGCGCCCGGGCACAACCCGGCCGCGCCGCGCCGCATCGTCCTCTACGACCCGGTTGAGCGGACCGCGGCCGCGCTCGCCTCCCTCGATGTTCCCTTCGAGACGGTGGCGCGGATCGGGGAGCTGACTGACGCCACCAACGCGGTCATCGTCGTGGGCGAGGGCGTGGCGCTCGAAACGGAGCGCGGCCTCTGGGAGGCGCTGACCGCGGCGGTGGCGCGCGGCAACGGCGTGCTGCTGCTGGCGCCGGCCGACGGCGCGCTGTATCCCCCGGACGACTGGGGGCGCCTGACCGCGGGAACGGCGCAAGCGGTGTTGCGCCATCCCCTTGCGGGCGGACCTGCCTATATGCTCGATCTGTCGTCCCTGCCGGCGGGCGGCGCCGCGGGCGCCCGCTTCCGTCTGGCCGGCCTGCGTGACGAGGCCCTCTTCGCCGTCTCCGCCGACCGCGGCAGCGAGGCCGTGGCGTGGGACGACCCCGCCTCGGGCGGACGCTTCCGGGCGTGCGGCCTCGGCCTCATCGCCCGCTGGGAGGAGACGCCCGCCGCCCGCTGGCTGCTGGCCGAAATACTGACCGATCTCGGAGACGCACACTAACCCAACAGGAGACCCACACATGAAGACATCACGCAACCCGCTGGCGGCCCTCGCCGCCGCAGCCGGCCTGACGCTGGCGGCTCTCGCCGCGGCGGCCGAGCCGGTCCCCGCCGCCATCCTGACCTTCAGCGAGCGCGGCGCGGCCGTAAAAGGCTATGCCGACAAGATCGCCGACCTCCTCTTCGCCGAGCTGGTCGTGCAGGACGGGCTCTGGCTCGTTGATCGGCAGGATATCGAAAAGACCCTGAGCGAGCAGGAACTCTCGGCCTCGGGGATGGTCAACCCGGCGCAGGCGGTCAAGATCGGCTCGCTCACCGGCG
>CAYVKQ010000173.1:0-6505 GCA_964451945.1 uncultured Lentisphaerales bacterium | reverse complement strand
CTCGAGACGCACGGCTTCGGCTACAACGAGCACAACATCACCAACAAACCGGAATGGAAGGACGCGTGCGTCGACCGCATGGTGCGCACGGTGACACGCGACCGCAATCATCCGAGCATCATCCTGTGGTCGCTGGGCAACGAGTCGGGCTTCGGCTGCAATCACCACGACATGGCGGCGGCGGCGCGTGCGCTCGATCCGACCAGATTCATCCACTACGAAGGTGACTACAACTGCGAGATCGCCGACGTCTGCAGCCGCATGTATGCGTCCATCTCCTTCCTGGATGAGATCGAGACGCTGGAGAAACCCCTGTCCGGCTCGGAGTCGGTGCCGGTGGAGCGTTTCCGGCAGCGGCCGTTCGTCCTCTGCGAATACGGACACGCGATGGGCAACGGTCCGGGCGGACTGAAGGAGTACTGGGAACGCTTCCGCAGTGTCCCGCGTTTCGCCGGCGGCTTCATCTGGGAATGGATCGACCACGGCATCCGCTGCGTCGCCGAGGACGGCAAAACCTTCTTCGCCTACGGCGGCGATTTTGGCGATGAGCCGAACGACGGCAACTTCGTCATCGACGGTCTCGTCACCCCCGACCGCGAACCCTCCCCGGCGATGACGCAGTTGAAGAAGCTGCACGAGCCGGTCTGCGTGGAGCCGGTCGATGCCGCGCGCGGCGCGTTCCGCCTCACCAACCAGTACGATTTCATCGGTCTGGACGGTCTGGCCGGCACCTGGAAGCTGGTCGCCGACGGCGAGACCCTGCAGACGGGGCCGCTGCCGCTGCCGCGGCTTGCGCCGGGGGAGAGCGCGGAGGTGACCGTGCCGTTCGCGCTGCCGCCCTGCCCGATGCGCGACTACTGGGTCGATCTGGTCTTCACGCTGGCGGCCGACACCCTCTGGGCGCAGGCCGGCCACGAGGTAGCATGGGCGCAGGCCCTGGTCCGCCGCGCCCAGGTGCCCCCGGCCGCCGCCGTCCGCGCACCGCTGAAAACGGCCGACGACGCGGACACAATCTGCTGTTCGGGGGACGGCTTCACGCTCCTGTTCGACAGGCGTGCGGGGACGCTGAGCCGCTGGGTCGCTGGCGGCACGGAACTGGTGACGCGCGGACCGCTCGGCCAGTTCTGGCGGGCCCCCACCGACAACGACGGCGGGCGGCGCGGCTGCGGCGTGCAGCAGGAGTGGCGGGCGCACGGGCTGCATGCGCTGATGACCCGGATCGATTCGGTCGAGCTGACGCGGCCGGCCAGGAACGAGGCGGTGGTGACGGTGCACGCCCGCCTGGGCGGTCCGGTGGTCAAGGTCGGCATCGACGTGACCTACACCTACACCGTCCTCGCCGGCGGCGAAGTGCGCCTGGCGTTCAGCGGCGTGCCGGCGGGCGAATGGAAGACGATCTGGCCGCGAGTCGGCGTCGCCCTGCGCCTCCCCGCCGAACTGGAGCGGGTGCAGTGGTACGGCCTCGGGCCGGGCGAGAGCTACTGCGACAGCAAGGACGGCGTCCGGCTGGGGCACTGGTCGGCCACCGTCGACGACCTGTTCTTCAACTATGTCTTCCCGCAGGAGAACGGCAACCGCACCGACACGCGCTGGCTGGCGCTGGCCGACGCCTACGGCCGCGGCTTGCTCGCGGCGGCCGCGCAGCCGTTCAATTTCAGCGCGCACCGCTACGATGTCATGGACCTGACGCGTGCCGACCACACGACCGACCTGGCGCCGCGGGAGTGGATCGCCCTCAACCTCGACCTGGCGCAGACGGGACTCGGCAGCAATAGCTGCGGCCCGCGTGCGTGGCCGGAGTACGAACTCAAGCCGCAGCCCTTCGTCTTCGACATCCGCCTGCGGCCGATTCGCCTGGAGCGGGACAATCCAATGAAAATCGCGCGCCAGATGATTGCCGGTAGCCGGTGATGCGGCGCGCCCGAAAAGCGGCGCCCTTGGCGCCGGAAAATGGAGAACCCCATGAGTGACCTTTGTCCGTGCGCCAGCGGCAAACCGTATGGCGAGTGTTGCGAGCCCTATCTGCTGGGCCGCGAAAAACCGGCAACGGCCGTCGCCCTGATGCGCTCCCGCTACACCGCCTACGCGCTGGGCGCGATCGACTATCTCTACCAGTCCGCCAGCGCCCGCGTGCGCAAGGAGTTCGACGCCGAGGGCAGCCGCCAGTGGGCCGAGTCGGCGGAGTGGACGGGCATCGAGATACTCGAGACGGACGGCGGCGGCGAGCAGGATGAGAAGGGCGTAATCGAGTTTGTCGCCCATTACAAGGTGAAAGAGGCCGATTTCAACCATCACGAGCGCGCCCAGTTCGCGCGTCTCAACGGCGAATGGATCTTCATGGACGGCAAGATCATCGGCCCCGACCCGGTGCGGCGCGAAGCGCCGAAGGTCGGCCGCAACGATCCGTGCAGCTGCGGCAGCGGCAGGAAGTACAAGAAATGCTGCGGAGCGGGGAAATGAGGGCGGCGCGTCCGAAAACGGCGCTGCGGGCGCAGGCGGTTTTTTTCGATCTGGACGGTACCCTTGTCGATACCGAGTTGTTGTGGGCCGACGCCATGGTGGCGTTTCTGCGCGACCGCGGCATCGCCGCCGACAGAGACGCGGTCGTGCGGATCGTCTACGGCCACGCGTGGTCCGGCATCCACCGCATGATCAGCGAGCGGTATCCGCAGGTGGCCGGGATGTCGAGCGACGGCATGGCGGTCGAGCTCCGTCCGTACTACCTCCGCCTGCGCGATGGGACCGGCATCGCCATTCCCGACTCGGTGGCGTGCCTGCGGCGGCTGGCGAAGGTCTATCCGGTGGCCATTGTCTCGGGTTCGCCGCGGCTGGAGATCGCCGACACGATGCGCCTGCTGCAGATCGAATCCAGCGTCGGCTTCTATCTCGGATCGGAGGACTACGCGGCCGGCAAACCGGCGCCGGATTGCTACCGGCTGGCGGCCGAGAGGCTGCACGCGCAGGCGGCGCGCTGCCTGGTGGTGGAGGATTCGCAGGCCGGGGTGCGTTCGGCCAAGGAGGCCGGCATGCGCTGCCTCGCGCTCGCCCGGGAAGGGGCGCTGCCGCAGGCGGTTGCGGAAGCCGACCGGGTTGTCCCGTCTTTGGCCGGCTTCACGTGTGACGATGTGGAAAGGATGATTGCTCATGAATAGGAAGAAGAAGCCCTCTTCGAACCTTCGGTTGTCGCATCTGTTTTCGGACCACGCCGTGCTGCAGCGCGGCGTCTCGGTGCCGGTGTGGGGCTGGACGCTCCCCGGACTGCGGGTGCGGGTGGTGCTGGGCTCCTTCACGGCCGAAACCCGCGCCGACGGCACGGGGCGCTTTCTGGCGCGCCTGCCCCCGATGCCGGCGGGCGGCCCCCACGTCCTGGAGGTCGTCACGCCCGAACCCGGCGCCGAGATCCGCCTCAACGACGTGATGGTGGGCGAAGTGTGGGTCTGCTCCGGGCAGTCCAACATGGAACTGACGGTCGGGCAGATCGATTTCGCGGCCGGCGACCTCGGCGAGGCCGACGAGTGCATCCGTTCCTTCACCGTGCCGCGCGAGGCGGTGCTGGGGCGGCAGACCGATGTGAACGCCGCGTGGGAAGTGGCGTCGCCGAAGACGGTGGGGCGGTTCAGCGCGGTCGGCTTCTTCTTCTGCCGGCGGCTGGCGCGCGAGCTGGGCGTGGCGGTGGGGATGATCAACACCTCCTGGGGCGGCACGCGCATCGAGACCTGGATCAGCCGCGAGGAACTGGTGCAGCATCCCTGGATGCGCGACGAAGTGGCGCGCTACGAGGCCACCCTCTTCGGCGCCGGCTACTGGAACCGCTACGATCCCTTCGAGCCGGACGACCCCGCCGTCCTCGCGCGCCTGCCCCCCGCGGTCTTTCCGCGCGACCCCGGCAACGAGGGGCTCGCCAAGGGCTGGGCCGGCTGCGGCTACGACGACCGCCCGTGGGAACCGATGACGCTTCCCACCCACTGGCAGGCATGCGGACACGACAAGAGCGGCGTCGCCTGGTTCCGCCGCAGAATCACGATCCCGGAGGCATGGGCCGGCAAGGATCTGACACTGGCCGTCGGCGCCGTCGACAAGCAGGACACCACCTATTTCAACGGCGTGGAGGTGGGGGCGACAGGCAAGGGCTTCGAGCAGCAGCACTGGAATGTGTGCCGCAGCTACACCGTTCCCGGAAAAGAGGTCAAGGCCGGCCGCGCGGTCGTCGCCGTCCGCGCCTACTCCTTCGTCCACGGCGGCGGGCTCATCGGTCCCCGGGAGCGCATGTGGGTCGGGCCTGCGGACGACAGCGCCGCGCCGATTCCTCTCGACGGCGAATGGCGTATGGCCTTCGAGCACGATTTCGGCCGTGTGCAGCCGCCCGTGCTCCCCTTCGGCCCGGGCAACGCGCAGTCGCCCTACATGCTGAACGACAGCATGATCCAGCCGCTGCTCCCCTACGCCATCCGCGGCGCGACGTGGTACCAGGGCGAAAGCAATGCCAGCCGGGCGCAGGAGTACGGCGGACTGCTGCGCGCGATGATCCGCGACTGGCGGCGGGCGTGGGGACAGGGGGATTTCCCCTTCCTCACGGTGCAGCTCGCCAACTTCCTGCAGCCGGCCGCCTACCAGATCGCCAGCACCTGGGCGGTGGTGCGCGAGGGCCAGCTGCGGTCGCTGCAGGAGCCGAACACCGGCCTGGCCGTCACGATCGACATCGGCGACGCGATCGACATCCATCCGCGCAACAAGCAGGATGTCGGCCACCGGCTGGCGCAGTGGGCGCTGGCGCGGACCTACGGCAAGACCGGTGTCTGCTCCGGTCCGCTCTACCGCGACTGCGTCATCGAGGGCTCGCGCATGCGGCTGTTCTTCGACCACACCGGCGGCGGCCTGACCGCCCGCGGGGGGGAATTGAAGACCTTTGTGATCGCGGGTGCCGACCGGCGCTTCGTGCCGGCGGCGGCGCGCATCGAGGGCGACACCGTCGTGGTCGAGTCGTCCGCCGTCGCCGAGCCGCAGGCGGTTCGCTACGCCTGGGCCGACAACCCCGACGGCTGCAACCTCTACAACCGGGCCGGATTGCCGGCTTCCCCGTTCCGCACCGATGCCTAGCCGGCAGCCAGCCGGTCCGGGGTGCCCCGGCCTGTGGGTGCGGATGGACGGGGAACAGGCGACGCTCGGCCTGACCGAGGTGGGTCAGGCCGGACTCGGCGCCATCACCTATGTGGAACTGCGCAAGGTCGGAACAAGGGTCAGGCGGGGCGGCATCCTCGGCATCATCGAGTCGATCAAGACCGCCACCGACCTGGTCGCCCCCCTCTCCGGCCGCATCGCACGCGTCAACCCCGCGGTGATCGCGACGCCCGAACTGATCAACCAGGATCCGTGCGGCGCCGGCTGGCTGTGCGAGCTAGACCTCGCCGCCCCCCTTCCCGCGTCCCTTCGCTCCGGCCGCCAACCCGTTCCCAAAAAAGGATTGCGCGCGGCTACGGCGGGTCGTATGGTGTACCTGTAATGTTGGTGAATTCGCTGCGTGAGGTGTCTGGGGGAAAAACGGTGCGCCTGGGAAATAGTCATGCCGTTTCGTTTGTGCGCGTCACGCGCCTGAGGGAAAGGAGCCGGAGATGCGGACGTTGAAGCTCTTGGAAGGGTGCATCGTTTTCGCCGCCGCGCTGTCGGCGTCCGCCGCGTCCGTCGCGGTGCCGGAGTTTCCGGCGCCCGCGTGGGCGGGGCGGGAGGTCACCATCCACGCCCCCCTGGCCGACGCCGCGTACGCCCCCGGTTCGGATTACCGCCTGCTGCGGGTGACGCTCGATTTTCACGCGACGCCTTCCAACAACGTGCAGGTGGCGCTGGGCACCGACGCCGCCCCCGCCGACGGCGCGCTCTCCCCGGCCGAAACCGCGCTGGTTTTCGGCTGGGACTGCGGCGCGTGGGTTCTCCGCCCCGGGGGGCTTCGCGAGTGCCGCGCGTACGCGCCCGCCGACGCGCAGAACGCGCGGCGGCGCGTGCTGACGGCCGAATTCCGCCTGCGCGCGGACGGCACGGCCGCGTCCGCCGCGTTCGAAGAGGAGGGCGCCGGCGCGGTCCTCTTCGGCGCCCCGCCGCTCCCGCTCTCCGCCGGGGCGCCGTGGTCGCTCCTGCGCGCGACCGCGCGCGGCGCCGGCACCGGCGCCGCCTCCGTCTCCGTCGTCCGCCAGGCCGACGGCACCCGGATCATCCTGCAATAAGGGGGGGCGACATGCGCGACGGAACGCTCTGGATACCGGCCACGAACTGGAGCTTCACCCTCGGCACCAACGCGGTCGGGGGCGTCCACGCCGCGGCCTGCGGCGTCCTGTCGTTCGGGGACCCCGTCGGGCTGGCCCGCCCCGCCCCCCTGCCGGACGCCTTCGAGGCCGGCGCCCTCCTGGCCCCCCTGTGGGGCGAACTCGACCTCGTCCCGCCGCGCAGCCGCTTCAGCCGCGCCGCGACGGCGGACGGCGGGCTCCTGCTGACGTGGGAGCGCCTCGCCGCGGGC
>CAYVKQ010000172.1:0-6518 GCA_964451945.1 uncultured Lentisphaerales bacterium | reverse complement strand
GGGTTCTGCACGGGGAGGGTCCAGCCATAGGCTTGAGAGGGCGAGGTCGGGGCGGGATTCCCACGCGCCGCCGTCCGAACGCGTGTGCACCGAAGCCTTCCCGCGCCCGGAGAGGGTGCGGAGCGTGAGACGGATGGCGTTGGTGGCGGCGGGAGGCGCGAGGGGCTGCGGCTCGTTCGCCGGGAAGGCGCCCGCGGGTAGGACCGTCCAGCCGCCGCCGGAAGCGGCGAGGGTCAGCGCGGGCGCGTCGAGGTCGCCCAGCGCGGCCGTGACAGCGCGGTCTTCGCCCGTGAGCGCGGCGGCGACGATCTCGGCCACGCCGCCGTCCGAGGCCTGCCAGGCCGACCAGTCGGCGCCGAAAGAGAGGGCGGTGTCGACCGGGGAGGTCGAGACGAGCGAGCGGTCGGGACCGGCGATGAACGCGCTCCAGAGGCCGCGGGGCTGCGCGATGGAGGCCTCGGAGCCGGGGCCGGCTAGCGCCACGCCGCCGGTGGCGCGGGCAGACGTGGCCAACGCCGGCGAGGCAAACGCCGCGACCAGCGCGGCGGCGGCTCTCGAAAGTCGGCCGTTATGCGCGTCTTTGTTGCCCACAAGCCTCCGCCTCTCTGATGCGGCATGCGCCAAGCCTAATCGAGTGAAGTGTCGCCCAAAGAATAGACCCCTCCTTGCCGGAGGGTCAACAAAATAAAGGCCACTTTTCTCAACAGCCATCGCGTCGGAATGTTGTTTGCCGACGAACAAACGACGTTCCACTATGCCCGTATCTCTGTTCCCCGGCTCAGCGCGTCTGGCGCAGAAGCTCCTGCGCGCGGGCGGCGACGGGGAGGCCGGGAAACCGTTTGACCGCCTCTTCGGCCAGCGCGCGGGCTTCGTCGAAGCGCTTGAGCGCCGTCAGCGCGGCGAGGTGGATCTCCATCGCCTCGGGAAGCTGGCTGGTCATCAGGTCGGCTTTGCGGTAGGCGGCGAGGATCGCCGCCGCGCGGCGGTGGTCGCCGACATGGGCGTAGACGCGTGCCTCGGTCATCGGGAAGTCGCCGCCGATCTTGGACATCGGCGAGTCGTTCTCCCACTTGGCGAGGGTCTCGAACGCCTCGGCGACGGCGTCCTGCGCCAGGTAGGCGCGGATGGTCGACGCCTGCGCCGCGTCGTTCACGGCGTACAGTTTCCAGGCGTCGGAGCGCTTGGGCTCCTGCGTCGCGCGGCGCAGCGGCGGCGGCGCGCGGTTGGGGGATTCGCCCGCCTTGACGGGGCGCGAGGGGGTGAACGCGGGAGCGCCGCCGACGCTGCCGCCCGCGGCCAGGCGGTTGCGGCTGCGGTAGCGTTCCTGGGCGTCGGCGTAGAAGCGCGCCGCCTGCCCGCGGTCGCCGGCCATCCGCTCGACGTCGCCGAGGCGCAGGACCGACCGCTGGATCTCCTCGGGGCTGTTGGCCACCTCGCGCATGAAGCGGGCGGCGCGGCGGGCCGCCTCGACGTCGCCCTGGTCGTAGAGCAGGGCGGCGATCCGCTCTTCGCGCCAGCGGAACTTGCGCGCGCGGTCGCGGTCGTTCTGCTCCAGCCGCTCGATCCACGCGAGCTGCCGCGCCGTGTCGCCGGCCAGGCGCAGGGTCTCGGCGAAACGGTCCTCGATCGTGTGGCGCTGTTCGGCGGGGAGGGTCTGCAGCGTGGCCCAGGCGCGGTCGAACAGTTCCACCAGGATGGGGCCGCCCTTGTAGGTCTCGAGCACGGCGGCCAGCGTCGTCCAGAGGTCGCCGCTCCAGGCGGCGCAGGGATCCTGGTCCTTGGGCGCCGCCCGGAGCATGTCGAGGAACGTCTGCCGGTAGAGGAGGCGGTCGGCCGGCTTGCCGAGCGAGTGGGCGCGGGGCGCGGTGAACGAGGCGAGGCGGAACGTCTGCCGCGAGACGCCGGCGGGCGAGGCGACCGCGAGCGTTGCCGAGGGTTGCGCGAACCAGGTGACCGAAGGGGCGTCGACCGTGCGGCCGTGGCCGAAATCCCAGGTGACCTTGACGTCGGCCGACGGGATCACGCCCTTGCAGGAGAGGGTGTGCAGGTTGACGGGCGCGTTTCCCAGCCAGAGGTAGCCGGCCGCCTGCAGATGGCCTCCGACCCAACCGACGGCGCGGTTGTCGCCGGTCGTGATCCGGGTCACTTCGGCCGCGCCCGTCCTGCCCCAGGCGTCGCCCTCCATGAAGACGGGCAGCTTGTCGCCGTCCTTCCCGCGCCGCCACACCAGGCACATCTCCTGGTCGCCGGTGGCCTCGAAGTGGAAGTAGTCGATGCGGTGCCACCCCGGTTCGAGCGTGACGGGCTTGCCGTACTGCCCCTTGGCGCCGGCGGTGCGGGTGTGGAGCCCCGGCCAGGCGACGAAGGAGGAGCCGTTGAGCCACACCTCGGACCCTTCGTCCGAAATCGTCGCCAGGTAGAGGGTCTCGCGCTTGTCGAGTTTGAACCAGCCGGTGAACCAGGACGAAAAATCGTCGTCGGCGCCGAACGGGTTCCAGCGGATGCCGATGCGCGGCGCGCGGTCGCCAAAGGCGCCCTGGGCGGGCGGCCATTCAGTTGCCATCTTTTTGGCGTTGTCGAGCGAGGCGGCGCCGCCGCGGGTGAAGACGAAGAGGCTGGGCTTGAGCGTCGTGGCGGCGGGCCTGGGTGGCGGCGTGCGGGAGGCGCGGATGTCGATCGCGACATCGCCGGCGCTGTCCGCGGGCGGACGGAAGACCAGCCCCAGCGCGTCGGCCGGCGTGTGCCAGAGGAGGAGGCTTTCCAGCGGCCGTCCGTCGGCGCCGCGCACCTCGATGAGCGGGTTTTTCGGCAGCAGGCCGCCGTCGGGAATCTGCACATAGATGCCGAGGTCGGGGTCGGCGGGCCGTTCGCGGATGACGGCCGCGGCGCGCAGATCGGGCGGAGGGGGCGCGGCGCGCGGCTGCTGCGCGGCCAGCGGCAGGACGGCGGAGAGGAGCGCGGCCGCGGCGCGGACGGCGGGATGCGGACGGGGACGGATCACTTCAACTCTCCAATGGCTTTGAAATAGTCGGAGACCAGTTCGCGGTATTCGGCCGGCGCCTCGTCGGGGGAGGAGGCGACCGACGCGTCGGGGGAGCGGCCGTCGACCGCGCCGGCGCCCATCGACGCGTCGCCGAAGCCGGTGTCGAGGCTCGACTGTGCGCGGGCCAGCTCCTGGATCGCGCGGTTCTGGAACTCGCGCATCTGCGTAAGCAGCCCCGCGCGGCCCGCCTCAGCGGCACGTTTCATGTGTTCGCGGGCGTTGTTGAAGCCTGAGGGGATTCTGAGTCCGCTGAGCTGCGCCTTGGCGTAGACCGTATCGGCGAGCCGCGCGAGGTCGGCCTGGCGGGTCATCTCGCTGGACTGCTGCACCTTGGACTGGCGCCGCGCATCGGCCTCGGTTCCCGCCATGCCCTTCTCGTCGGAATAGCCTGAATTCTTGCCGCCGCCGGTCGCCTTGGCGTCGGCGTGGCCCTCCTCCTCGATGTCGCCCGACTGCGAGGAGTCCCTGGTGCGGCGTTTGTCGATCTCGTCGTCGCCCTCGTTGATCCGTCCCGATTTCGCCATCACCTCGCCGTCGGCCATCCCCGCCCGGCCGACCTGCGAGCGGCCGTCCTGTTCCTTGTGGTCGGGCTTGCGGTTGCCCGATTTGCCGCCGGCACTGTAGCTGACCGTCTCGCCCTCGGCGATCTCCCACCCGAGGGCGGGATTGGCCGCGCCCTGGTTGGTGAGCGAGTCGTCGGTCTTCTCCGCCAGTTCCTCCTGCTCCTCGAGCAGGTCGCCGATCAGGTCCTGCAGCTCCTCGGGCATGCCGACCTTGGGAATCGCGCTCTGGATTTCGGCCTGGTCGAAATTCTCGATGTTGCGCTTGATGTCGTCGGGCTTGTTGGAGAGCCAGTGCTCCATCTCGTCGAGTTTCTGCCCGGTTTCAGCCATAAGTTCGAGATAGTAGTCTTCCTTCTGCAAACCGAGCTCGGTGGCCTCCGTCGACGTTTCGGTTCCCTTCACCTGGGCCATCGCCTCGTAGATCTGGTAGCAGTCGGTCACCAGCTCGTTGGCGGCGTCGAGCTCGGGGAGCGCCTGCAGGTCGGTGGCGACCTTGAGCATGGCGTCGGACATCATCTCCTTCAGCTCGACGACCTCCTCGAGCAGCTCGTCGTCGTTGCCGTTGGTCTTGTCGCCCTGGCTTTCGGTGGCGCGGAGGGCGTCGACGATGCCGGCCTGCAGTTTCTCCAGTTTCTTGACGGCTTCACGGGCGTCGCGAATCGTCTCCAGGGCCTCGGCCGTCTTGGTTTCCGTCTCTTCGGCCTTCCATTCGGCGAGCAGGCGCTTGAGGATGTGCAGCGAATTCGTGGCGCCGGCCTGGGGGGCGAGGGCGCGCGCGGGCTGGTCGTTCTGCAGCGCCTGCGCGGCGCGGAGCATATCGGCCTTGATCCGCAGCTCCTCGGCCTTGTCGGCGACGGTGCCCATCAGGTCGCGGAGCGGATCGCCCTCCTTGGCCATGCCGGCGTCGCGCCGGGCGAGTTCGATCATTTCGGCGAGGTCGAGCGCCAGCGATTCCTGCCGCTCGACGGCGGCGTCCGACGCCGCCTCGCCGCGCGCCGCGGCGGCCTCGGTGGCGGCGCGCGTTTCGGTCTGCCCCTTGAGCAGGGCGTCGATGATGGCCGTCAGCCCCGAGCTGCTGTGGCTGATCTGGCCGCCGGCGGCCTCGTTCTGCGCGAGGGTGAGGAGGCGGAGGATGAGTTTCTGCGTGTTGAGCGCCTCGGTGCCGGCGGCGGCGCGCGATTCGGCGGGGACCGCCTGCACGCGGTCGAGCTGGGCGATGGCGTCGGCCATGGGTCCGCGAACCTTGTCGACGACGACCCGCGCGGTGCCGAGGGCGGCGGCGGAGGCGTGGAGCAGGTCGTTGGCGTAGGCGCGGATCTCCCGCTGGCGCGCCAGCACGTCGTCCCAGGCGCCGGGGTCGAAGACCGGCAGGGACGAGATGCCGCGGGCGGTGTTGACCATGTTGCCGCGCTGCCAGAGGATGAGCTGGGCGAGCGTCTTCTGCGCCTCGCCCTTCTGCGCCAGGTGTTCCTTGAACTGCTCGGTGGCGAGCGTCTGTTCGAAGACGATCTGCGGCGAGACGGCGCGGTTGGCCGGACCCGGCGTCCTGCCGTCGGTCGCGACGAGGCGGAAGGCGGCGGCGCCCGCCAGGTCGTCGAGCGTGCCGGTCCATTCGCCCGCGAGGCCGCGGTCGCCGGCAGCGCTCCAGCGGGCGACGACCGTGCCCGGCGCGTCGGGCTTGGCGCCGCGGGCGGTCTTCTCCAGCGCGATCGTGTCGAGCCCGTAGTCGTCGTCCGCGGCGAAGGCGATGTACGGCAGCGCGCCGGGCGGCAGCGCCGCCTTGGACGCCGGCGCGGTGACGCGGACCGCGGGCGGGCGGTCTTCTACCAGGGTAAAGCGGACAGCCTGGTCGAGGCGGGTGCCGTGCGCGTCGCGGGCGGTGAAGCGCATCACGGCGCCCGAGGCGATGGCGAGCGTCGTGTGCCAGCGCGTTCCCTCCGCCGCGGCGTCCAGGGCGACCGGGGCGCCGCCGTCGCCGATGGCGAGGTCGGCGGCCGCGGCGGCGCGGTTCAGCGCGAGGCGCGCCGTGACCGTGGCGCCGGCCGGGATTTCGGGCGCGGCCGTCAGCGCGTCGACGGTCGCCGCGGGCAGGCGGGTGTAGGCGGGCGGGGCGACGGCGATCTCCAGTCCGGCGACGGCCAGGGGCGGGACCGTTGTGAGGGTGTAGAGGTCGGTCGGCCAGGCGTCGCCGACGCGGAAACGGTAGCCGGCCGGCGCCGCGAGCTTGGGGACGGCATGGACGAAAAGCTGTTCGGTGCCGGTGGCGTCGAAGGAGCCGAGCCGGATCAGCGAGCGGGCGTTGTCGGATGGCGTCAGTTCGAGGATGACTTCCTGGCCGGCGCGTCCTTTTGCGCGCACGGCGAGCTCGACTGGATCGCCCTGGATCACGGTGGCGTTGCCCGGCTCGACGCCGAGGACGGTGGCGAAGGTCGGCGGGGTCAGGGTGCTGAAGGGGTTGGCGACGCGCCGCAGGGCGACGGTCCACGCCTGGCCGTAGAGCAGCGCGGGGGCGGCGAGCAGCAGCAGGGCGGCGCCCACGGCCGCGGCGCCGGCGCGGCGGCGGCGGCGGTTCTTGATCTCGGCAAGGGGGAGCGACGACCACCCGGGAACGGGCTCGTTGACATAGCCGCGGAGCCAGGGGGAGGCGCGGCCCGCCTCGGCGGCGAAGAGGACGCGGTTGATCAGGTGGTTGTCGAGCCGGGGGAAGCGGTGCTCCAGCAGGGCGGCGACGGCGGCGGGGGAGCGGCGGCGGTTGAGGACGCGCACCAGCAGCGCGCCGGCAGCCAGCGCGGCGCCGGCGAGGAGCAGCGAGAGGGAGAGCCGGACGGGCGCGCGCGGGCGCAGCCACAGGTCGAGCAGGGCCAGCGCGAACCAGCAGCCGGCCAGCGCCGCCACGCCGAACAGCGCGTGCT
>CAYVKQ010000171.1:0-6540 GCA_964451945.1 uncultured Lentisphaerales bacterium | reverse complement strand
TGCCAAGGCGCTCCTGCATGAATCATCCTAAAAAGGGCCGGGGACGGCTCGCCCTTCTTCTACCAGCTGGTAGACGAGGCGAGGGGAAACGGGGACGGCACACTTCGTCTCCGCACGTTCAGACACGCGTCTCTGTAGAGGTGGCGACGCGTTTTTCCATGCGGTAGTCGTCCATGACAAAGCCGTTGCCAATCTCCTCGCCCAGACCCCACGCGGCGGCGATGTCGCGGGCGGTGTGGCTCAAGCGAGCGAGCAGGCGCGGACGGAGCCGGGCGCGATAGCGGACGCTTGGCAGCGAAACCCCGAGGGCGGCCGCCGGCGGCCCCTCGCCGCCGGCGCCGACCGGCACCGCCAGGGCGACCACACCGAGCGCCGCCTCGTCTTCGCAGCAGGCGTAGCCCTGGCTGCGGATGACGCGCAGGTCGGCCAGCAGCGCTTCGGCGGTGCCGACGCTCCGCGGCCCCGCCTTCTCCAGCGACAGGCCGCCGACCACCGTCCGGCGCTCCGCCTCGCCGAGGCACGCCAGCAGCAGCTTGCCGGTGGCCATCACGTGCAGCCGCTCGCGGCGGAAGGTCTCGCCACGGACGGTCAGTTCGCGATCGGGACGCGCCTCGGCGATCGGGGAGAGGCGGTCTCCCGCCCACTCGGCAATCACAACATACTCGCCCAGCTCGCGGCTGAGCGCCTGCAGCGGTTCGGCCGCCGCCGCGGCGCGGTCGAGATGGGCGGACCACCGCCGGTGCAGCGCGCCGATCGCCGGCCCCAGCCGGTAGGGCGCGCCGCGGCCGCCCTGCACCACCCAGGCGTGCCGCTGCAGCGTCCGCAGAAGGCTCTGCGCCGTCTGCACCGCCAGCCCCGCGCGCCGCGCCAGCGCCGTCAGCGTCAGCCCCGCCGGCTCGCGCGCCAGCGCGTCGACCAGCGCCAGCGCCCGGTCCACCGACTGCACCGTCCGCCCCGGACGCATCCCCGTTCCCTTGATTTGGGCATGCGCTCCGGTCCGCGCGGCAGCGGTAGAGCCGACACTGCGTGGCGGCGGTGGGGATGCCGGCCGCCGTGCAACGTCGGCCCCACTGGCTGTCGCCCACTCGCTCGCGCCAGTGACAGACGCATGGCGGTCAGTGGAACGGGGATGCACCGTCCGCCCGCCCGCCGCTTTTTTTCCCGTTGACGGATTCGCCCCCATGTGCAAAACTCTTTCCATGTCGTAAACAATACGACAGTATCGTATTTTGTTTGCACGGTCAATCGCGTAAAAAAGGGTTCAGCATGGCACAGTCGCTCACCGCTTCGCTTCAGCAGGCCGCGCGCGCGGTCGGCATCGACGGCATCGGCATCGCGCCGATCGCCCGGTTCGACGGGGTCGCCCCCGAGCACCATCCCGCGTCGATCTTTCCCGAGGTCCGTTCGGTGATCGCGCTTTCCAAGCGGGTCACGCGCGGGTGCCTGCGGGGCACCGAGGAGGGAACGTCGCTCGGCATCTACAAGACGTACGGCGAGAACTGGGTGCCGCACCGTTTCCTTTCCTACGCCACGGTGGCGGTGGCCTCGTTCCTGGAGGACAACCGGTTCGAGGCGGTGCCGCTGCCCGACCTGCCGCCGGAGACCCCGCCCATGGGGATCCCCGTCCGCCCCGGTCTGCCGGCGCCGAACGTGATGGTCGACTTCATCGGCGCCGCCGTCCGCTGCGGTCTGGGACAGATCGGCCTCACCGGCGAGCTCATGTCGCCCGAATTCGGCCATCTGCAGCGGCTGACGCTGATCCTGACCGACGCCGAGCTCGAAGCGACGCCGCTGTGCGCGGAGAACCCCTGCAACGGCTGCGGGGCGTGCGCCGCCGCGTGTCCGTTCGGCGCCATCAAGACGGACGCGAAGCAAACGGTCACCATCTGCGGACTGTCGATGGAAGTGGCGGCGATCGACGAGACCCTCTGCGCCCGCTGCCAGAATGGCGCTGCGCCCAATCCCTCGCACAAGCGCGGGCGGCACGACCGCATGGCGGCGCTCTGCATGCGCTCGTGCTCGCTGCTGCAGGACCGCCGCGGCGTCCTGAAGCGTCCCTTCCGCAACGCGTTCCGCGACAAGGCGCCGTGGATTATTGGCCGCGACGGCATCTCGCGCGTGGCCGGGCAGGAGGCGTGAACCATGCAGAACCTCACTTCTGAAGCGGTGAAGGCCTACGGCCTCTCCCAGGGGCTGGACCTGGTCGGCGTGGCGAACATCGAGCGGTTCGCCGGCGCGCCGATGCGGATGCACCCCGCGTCGATCATGCCCTCGGCCCGTTCGGTGATCGTGGTGGCGCGCCGCATCGTGCGCGGCAACTGGCGCGGCATCGAGGAGGGGACGTACTGGCCGAACTACACCTACTTCGGCTATCACGGCCTGCTCAACAGCTACTTCATTCCGATGCCGCTGTACAATCTGGCGTGTTTCATCGAGGACCACGGCTGGGAGGCGGTCCCCTACTATCCGGGCGTCCCCGAACGCCAGCCGCCGGTCAAGCCGCTGCGCCCCGGCGCGGCCGCACCCGAGGTCCACCTCGCGATCCGCATCGCCGGCATGGCGGCGGGGCTCGGCGAGATGGGCTGGTCCAAAGTCTTCCTCACGCGCAAATTCGGCCCGCGTGTGCGGCTGCACGCGATCTTCACCGACGCGGAGCTCAAGCCCGACCCGCTCGTGGAGCCGGGGTCGCTGTGCGACCGCTGCATGGCCTGCGTGCGCGGCTGCACCAGCGGGGCGATCCCCCACAAACGCGAGGGCAAGACGGTGCGCGTGCAGATCGAGGACAAGACCTACGAGTGGGGCGACATCCAGCTGGGACGCTGCACGCTGGGGTTCCACGGCGGCGACCCGATGCTCTCGCCGTTCATCCACAAGTCGCTGCCGGGCTACCACTGCCGCGTGGCCGACCAGGGGCTCTCGGAAAACAATGCCTACAAAATGTGCTGGCCGATGTCGCTCGACACCTGGGGCGCCTGCGACGAAGACCCGTCGGGCTTCCGCATCGAGGGGCACGCCATGCTGAACCGCTGGGGCGGTGACGGCAGCTACGCCGTTGGCGGTTCGCGGGGCTGCATGCGGAGCTGCTTCGACCATCTGGAGCGGCAGGGGAAATGCGGGCAGACCTTCGCCGGCGGGCCGTTCGTCCGGCGCGAGCGCTGGCTGCTGCCCGACCGGGTCGAGGCGGAGGCACAGTGATCCGAGAACCGTGATCGGTGACCCGCCAACGGATCGCCGATCACTTGCTCATCCGCAGAGGGGGCCGCAGGCCGCGATGAAGTCGAGCAGTTCCTGTCGTTGCGCGGCGACGCAGGGGCGCCAGCGGGTGAGCAGAATGCCGCTGCCGCCGACCTGCCGCAACCGGTTGCGCATGGCCGTGACATTTTCCGGCTTGCCGCCGGGTGCGCCCCACAGGTCGAAGCCGGCGCCGCGGATGCGCGCCAGCGCTGCCGCGTCCCAGTCGCCGTAGTCCCACAGCACCTGGACCACGTCCTTCGGCGCCGCCCGTTCGGCTTCGAGCGACTTGTCGCGGTGGATCTCGGCCGCGGGCCAGTGGCAGGCGGAGTCGTTCCAGATCACCGTCCGCAAGCCACGCGCGGCCAACCCGTCGTGGAGTGTCCGAATTGCCGCGACGTACTGCCGGTAGCTGCGGCTGTGGTCCTCGTCCATGCCGATGTGGAAAAACCGGGCGGGGCGCAGCGCAGCGATCAATTCGTCGATCACCTCGAAGGCGAGGCGCCAGTATTCGGGCGAGTCGAACAGGTCGTTGTGGGGCCGGAACCAGTCGTTGTGCCGGTGCAGCGCACTCTGCGAGAAGTTGAGTTTCACGGCGACTTCGAGTCCCCGCGCCGCGGCGCGTTCGCGCAGAGCGCCGAGGATGGAGATGTCGCGGCTGTAGTGACGGGCCAGTTCGGGATGGCTGCGGTAGCGAACTCCGTCCTTGACGTCGAGCAGCAGCAGGTTGAGCCCGGCGGCGGCCATGGCGTCCAGCGCTTCGAGTCCGACGTCGAGGTCAAAGGGCGCCTCGCGCTCCTTGTTGGGATTCCACTGCGGATCGTAGTGAGTGATGTGCAGCAGCAATCCACGTACCGGCAGGGTGGCCGGCTTCGCGGCATCCGTTGGTTGCGCCTTGTTCTCCATGGCGATCTCCGCTCGTGCTGTGACTCAAGGGAAGGCGGTCAGCCCCGGCGCGCGGCATTGCGCGCTTCGAGCGACGCGCGCAGCGCCGCCAGATCGGCGGCGGGGGCGGCGCCAGAGGCGACCGCCGCCGCGGCGACGGCGTGGGAGACCTCGACAAACAGGCGGCGGTCGAACGGCTTGGGAATCAGGTAAGAGGCGCCGAATTCAAGCCGCTCGCCGGGATAGAGTGCCCGCACCTCCTCGGGCGCGGGCTGCTGCGCCAGCCCCGCCAGCGCCTCGGCGGCGGCGATCTTCATTGCCGTGTTGATCGTCCGCGCGCGCACATCGAGGGCGCCACGGAAGATGAAGGGGAAGCCGAGGACGTTGTTGATCTGGTTCGGGTAGTCGGAGCGGCCGGTCGCCATCACGAACGGCTTGCCGCCGAAGGCGTCGGCCGCCGCCGCGGGGTCGATCTCGGGATCGGGGTTGGCCATGGCGAAGATCGCCGGGAAGTCGGCCATCCGGCTGGCGTCGTCGCCGGAGAGCACACCGGCGGCGGAGACGCCGACGAAGACGTGGGCGCCGCGGACCGCCTCGGCGAGGGTGCGGGCCGGCGTGCGGACGGCGTGGCGGCGCTTGTGGTCGTTCAGGTCGGTGCGCGTGTCGTTGAGCGTCCCCTTGGAGTCGCACATCACCAGGTCGCGGACCCCCGCCGCCTTGCACATGTCGGCGATGCGGATGCCCGCCGCGCCGGCGCCGTTGACGACGACGCGGAGGTCGGCGAGGCGGCGGTCGGTCACGCGGGCGTAGTTCATCAGTCCGGCGAGGGTGATGACGGCGGTCCCCCACTGGTCGTCGTGGAACACCGGGATGTCGAGCATGGCGTCGAGGCGGTCTTCGATCTCGAAGCAGGCGGGCGCCGCGATGTCCTCGAGGTTGATGCCGCCGTACATCGGCGCCAGGGCGAGGACGCAGTCGATCACCCGCTGCGGGTCGGTGCGGCCCGAATCGCGGCCGCCGCCGCGGCAGTGCGCCAGCGGCACGGGCCAGCCGTCGACGTCGCCGAAGGCCTTGAAGAGGACCGCCTTGCCCTCCATCACCGGCACGCTGGCGAGGGCGCCCAGGTCGCCCAGGCCGAGAATCGCCGTGCCGTCCGAGACGACGGCCACCAGGTTGGCGCGCGCGGTGTAGGCGAATGAAGCGCCGGGATCGGCGGCGACCGCCTTCACCGCCTGCGCCACGCCGGGCGTGTAGGCAAGGCTGAGGTCGCGCTGCGAGCGAAGCGGTTTGGTGAGGCGGAGCCCGATCTTGCCCTGCAGGTGATAGGTCAGCACGTCATCGCGTGAAAGTGCGTTGGGGGCCATACTTTTCCTTCGTTTCCCGGTTAGCGTTCGAAACAACAATACCCTTTTTTTGGCGGACAGAACGCGAGGCCCATCGGGGAACCTGCCAAACAAAACGACGGTCTCATGCGGGTACATGGGACCGTCGTCGGGGCGGCGCGCGCACCGGGATTACGCCTTGGCTTCGGCCACGGGTTCCACGGCCGGGGCGGTCGAGAGGGCCACCCACTCGATCAGCGCCATCTCGGCGTTGTCGCCGCGGCGCTGGCCGATCTTGACAATGCGGGTGTAGCCGCCGGGGCGGCCCTGCATTGCGGGCGCGACCGCACTGAAGAGCTTCTGCACCGCCTCGGGGCTGTGCAGGCGGGCCGAGGCCAGACGGCGCGCGGCCAGCGTCCCCTTGCGGGCCAGCGTGACGATCTTCTCGGCGTCGCGCCGCGCCTGCCGGGCTTTGGGCAGCGTGGTTTGAATCCGATCCCGCAGGATCA
Organism: uncultured Lentisphaerales bacterium; assembly: GCA_964451945.1. Classification (GTDB taxonomy): domain Bacteria; phylum Verrucomicrobiota; class Kiritimatiellia; order RFP12; family JAAYNR01; genus JAAYNR01. The sequence continues at coordinate 593 of CAYVKQ010000171.1, read as the reverse complement.
GGTTGACGACAAGCGAGCGCAGGAGCTGCTCGCGGTGGGCCTTGTTCCGGCCGAATTTCTTGGCTACTTTGCGGTGGCGCATGGTTTTCCACTCCGGCGGCGGCCGCGCGGGCCGTCCGCTCAAACGGTGTTAGGGGACTACTCGGCCGCGGGCGGCGGTTCGGGACGCGACTCGAGCAGGTCGGCGTCGAACTTGAAGCCCAGGCACAGGCCCAGCTCGACCAGTTTCTCTTTGATCTCGTTCAGCGATTTCTTGCCGAAATTGCGGTACTTCAGCATGTCGGCCTCGCTCTTGCAGGCCAGCTCGCCGACGGTCGTGATGTTCGCGTTGTTCAGGCAGTTCGCCGCGCGCACGCTGAGCTCGATCTCGTTGACGCTCATCGCGAGGATGGCGCGCAGGCGCTCGCGATCCTGGTCCTCGCGGCGTTCGGCCGCCTCGACCTCGACGACCTCCTCGCTGTAGTCGACGAAAACGTCGAACTGGTGGCGCAGCAGCGAGGCGCCCGTGCGCAGGGCATCCTCAGGGGCGATGCGCCCGTCGGTCCACACCTCGACGACCAGCTTCTCGTAGTCGGTGCGGTGGCCGATGCGCG
>CAYVKQ010000170.1:0-6549 GCA_964451945.1 uncultured Lentisphaerales bacterium | reverse complement strand
CGGTCGGCGGCGCGGCCGCGCAGGGTGCGGAACACGTCGGCCGCGAGCGGCCCCGCCGCCAGCAGCGCGGTGGCCGCCAGCAGCGCCAGCGCGCCTGTGCGCCGTGCGGGGATTCCGGGATGGCGGCGGCGGCGCATCATCAATAGAGTCCTCCCAGCAGCGGCATCCAGACGGTGTGGCGCACAGTGACGGTGGGGCGGTCGTAGATCAGCTCGCGCACCGCCGGATCGACCTCGATCCGTTCCGAGCGCTCGGCTTTGATCAGAGCCAGCTCGACCATCGGCAGCGGCGAGGTGCGCAGAAGGGTCATGGGGTTGTCCCGTTGCAGGGGGGCGAGGCGCTCCCAGTCGGCGGGCGCGCGCGCCGAACGGCGGGCGATCCCGCCCAGGGTGAATGCCGGACCTTCCACGGCGGTGTCGTCGTCGGTGTGGCGGATGCCGTCGCGCCCCGCTTCCCAATCGCGCAGGAACGGCGGGATGTCGACCAGGACATCGTCGCGGAGGGCGCGCGCGCCCGCTTCGGCGCGGAGGGTCGTGGTGATCGACCGGTGGGCGTTGGCGACGCGCAGGTATTGGATGCCGCCCGCCAGGAGGGTCACCAAGACGAGCAGGCCGATGATGAATTCGACGGCGGCCTGGCCGTTGCGGCGGGTGTCAGTGTCCACGGCGCGTCCCTCCTCCGCGGCCGCCGCCGCCGCCCGGGGGAGGACGGGTGCAGCGGTCGCTGTTTTCGGCCAGCCATTCGATCCCCTCTTGACGGAAAGCGGCTTCATCCCAGGTTTCGAGCTGCGTGCAGTACCAGCATCCCGGCACGAGGGTGCCGCTGGCGAGATAGGGGGGAAGGTGCTCGATGATGTGGCGGCGCCATTCGAGATCGAAGAACCCGTCGCCGCCGGCGGAGGCGGCGTCGACGGGGATGAGGCGCACGTCGCGGAAAGCGGGGAGGACCAGCGACCAAACGTCGGGACGGAGCGGATCGCCGTCGGCGTCGAGGTAGCCGAACGGCTTGGCGGCGGCGGTCCAGAGAAGGGTGTCGTGGCGGCTGGTGCCGTCGAGTCCGGGCGTCATGCGCGAGGCGGCCGTTTCGACCCGGACCACGGCGTCGGCGCCGGTGTAGTCATACTGCGGACGAACCGGGCCGGTGATGGGAAACGCGTCGGGGCCGTCGGGGTCCATGATCGTCCACGCCTGCCAGCGGCGGGGCTGGTAGACGTACCAGTTGTGCGCCGCCGCGGTCGCCTGGGTGGAGATGAGCGAGCCGTCGAGCCCCGCTGTCCCGGCGGCGTCGGCGACGGTGCCGGGGTCGATCCGGCGATCGAGAACGAAAGGCGTCGGCATGACGTGCAGCGCGAAGAATTCGGCGTTGAACGGCGGGTCCCAGTCGGGCTCCGGCAGCGGGGGCCACGAGGCGTAGTCGCTGTAGCCGCCGAGCAGATCGGGATGGTTGAGGAAGAACCAGCACCAGTTGCGCCCGGCAACGGCGTCGTAGAAGTCGCGCTGCAGCAGGATGTGGCCGCCGTCGGTGTCGGTGTAGAGCTGGGCGTTGTCGGCGCCGGCGGCGATGCCGTCGTCGGCCAGGGCGTCGAGCATGTCGGCGTAGTCGTCCCAGGCGCCGGGGTAGGGCTCGTCGAAGAGCATCTGCCCGCCGGTCACGGCGGTGTAGGTGTGGCGGACCGTCGCGGCGTGGCGGCGGACGAGGGCGGTGTAGTCGTCATCGGCGTAGATGCCGTTCTGCTTGGCGCCCTGCTGGGCGGCGGCGAAGGCGGCCATGGGGCCGGTGAAGCAGAGGCGCGCCTGCATGTTGGTGAGGGCGTCCTCGGCGGCGGCGTCGCCGGCGCTCAGCGCCAGGGCGCGGAGGAGGTTGATTTCGCCGATCAGGTTCAGGGTGCTTCCCTGCCAGCGGGCGGCGGCGAGGGCGGCGGCGTCGCCGGCGTCCTGGCTCCTGCCTTTGAGGAAGACGATGCGTCGCAGGTCGACCGTCCAGAGCACCATGAAGGCGAGCACCACCAGGGCGACGAGGAAAAACACGGCAACCTGGCCGCGGCGGCGGGCGGCGCCGGCGTGGTTCAGGCGGCTGCACAGGCGCATGACATTTCGTTGCATCAGTAGTTCAGGTCTTCCAAATAGAGCGCGCAGTGCGTTTCGATCTCGGCGGCGCCCTCGAGGCGAAGCGTCTCCGGGCGGCGTCCGTCGAGGATGCCGCCGGCGCCGCGGATCACCGAGATCAGCATTTCGAGCGGTTTGCGGACGCGGATGCGGAGCGTGCCGTCGGTGCCGGAGAAGAGCGGTCCGTCCTCTTCGAAGACGACCTCGTCCCAGCGTTCGTAGTCCAGGATCCCCTGGGCGACTCCTTCGTGGGGCGCGTCCAGGTAGTCGGGGATGCGCGCCGACTCGACCGCGACCTTGGGCGAGACGGGCGCGGCGCGCAGCGCGAGGTCCCAGACCTCGCCCGGGGTCATGGCGCCCAGGGCGTGGGTCAGCACCGGGTCGTTGCCGGCAGGGATGTCGGCCGGTTCGAGCATCCGGCCGGAGACGGGGATGGCGGCCACGCGCATCGCCTTGCGCACCATCCAGCGGTTGAAGCCGACCGTGCGGGCGCGGGCCGCCCGCGCCGCCGCGTGGTCGAGCACATCGCGGGTCGCGAACCCGTGGCAGAGCTGGAAAAAAAGGAAAAAAACCAGGCAGATGAGAATCAGCATGACGCATGATTCAATCATTGCCTGGCCGCGGCGGCACGCGCGCAGGCGTCTGGCCGGCCGTGTTTGCATGATGGCCGTGTCGGCTCTAGTTGACCGTTCCGTCCGTGTCGAGGTCGCGGATCGGATTGTCGCTGAGCGAGTCGTATTCCTGCACCGCCTCGTCGCCGATCTCCTGGTCCAGGGCGGAAGTCGCGCCGGCGGTCTTCTTGCCGATGGCCTTGCCGAACTTGGAGAAGAGGGCGATCAGGGTGATGGCGATCAACACGACGATGATGATGTACTCGACCATCGTCTGGCCTTTTCTGGATGACAGGCGCATGCGCGCTCCTTTCCGCCGGTGGCGGCTTTCGGATCAGGGGTATTCGGACGCAACCAGGTCCAACACGCGGTTCGACTGCTGCCGCAGCGCGTAAAGCAGAATGGCCAGTGTGGCGAGCGCGCCAAACAAGGCGACGAAGACGATGACATACTCGGTCATCGCCTGGCCGCCGCGCCCCTTCCGGGCCAAGGCCGCAATCCCACCGCGTATTCCCCACGTTGCAAACATGACACCAGTTTAACAGGGTGCCGCGCGCCGCGCAAGGAGCTGTTGGCTACCGCGAGGCGCGGCGGCGCTCTTCGAGGTAGGCGCGGACGAAGGTGTCGGCCGGTTCGTCGGTGCGGCAGATGCGGTAGTCGGTCTTCATCTCGGCGCAGGCGTTGCGGTAGGTGTCGAGGAAGGCGCCGAACGCCTTGGTGTATTCCGTGGCGAGGGTGCGCGGGTCGGCAATCAACCGTTCTCCGGTCTCGAGGTCCTCGAACTCCGCGCCGCGTTTCAGAGAGAGGTCGATCTCGGCCGGATCGAGGATGTGGAAGACGATCACATCGTGCAGGTTCTTGCGGAAATGGGCGATCGCCTGGATGATTTCCCCGGCGTCGTCGAGCAGGTCGGAGAGAATGACCACCAGGGCGCGGCGGTTGATCGATTCGGCGATCTCGTGCATCACGGCGGCGCCGCGGGTCCCTTCGGCAGGCTTGACCTCCTGCAGCGCCGTGAGCGCGTTGTTCAGGTTGTTGAAGCCGTTCTTGCAGGGAATCGCGGCATCGAGCTTCTCGCCGTAGATGTGGAAGCCGACCGCGTCGCGCGCCTTGAGCACGACATACCCGATGGCGGCGGCGAGGGTGCAGGCGTAGCGGAATTTGGTCGGGTGCCCGGGCGCGGAGGTGTAGTTCATCGACCCGCTGCGGTCGATCAGGACGTAGACGCGCAGGTTGGTTTCGTCCTGGTAGCGGCGCACGAAATATTTCTCGGTCCGTCCGAGCACCTTCCAGTCGATTCGCTTGAGGTCGTCGCCCGCGATGTAGGCGCGGTGGTCGGCGAATTCGGTGCTGGCCCCCTTCTGCGCGCTGCGGTGGCGTCCGGCGAGCGTCCCTTCGACGACGGTGCGGGAGTTGAGCGCCAGGCGGTTGAGGGTCGCCAGCTGGGAGGCGTTGAGAAAGGCGCGGATGCCGGTCTCGCTCATCGGCGGCCCCCGGCGGCGGGGAGCGCCGTCAGCCAGAAATCATCGTCCGAGAGCAGGACGAAGCGGTTCGCGCTGTCCAGCGCCACGAAGCGGATGTCCTCTGTGCGGTTTCCCTCCTGGACGACGGCCGAGCGGATGTTCGGAGCGGTGCCGATCTGAAACTCGGCCAGCGCCGGCGCGGCGGCGTTTTTGCGGACGAAGGTGGCCGGGGTGTCGCGGTAGGGTCTGCGGAGCGCATCGGCCAGGGCCGACGTGTCGCGGCCGATGGTGATGCTGTGGAGCGTGTAGCGCTGCGCCGCGACCGTCTTGAGGCGGCGGAAGTCGGCCAGGCGGTAGACCCAGGGATCGCCCATGCGGTCGCGCAGCGGGGGCTGCCGCTCCTTCGGCCAGGCGGCGAAAACCGCCAGATCGGGCGGGAACGCGACCTCTTCGCGGTGGTACGCCTTGAGGGCGGCGGCGACGGTTTCACGGTCGATGCGCGACAGCCAGCGCCGCGCCAGGGCGTCGGCGCTGCGGACGACCATGTCGGTCGAGCGCTGCGGGTCGAGTGCCGCTTCGAATGCCTTGACCGCTTCGGCGGTGCGGCCGCGCTGAAGCAAGCGCCACCCTTCGAGCGTCCGCACAACGGAAAGGTAGGGGCCGAGAAGGGGCTGGTCCTGCGCATCCCGTTGCCGCGCCGCCTCGCGGCAGACAGCGATCACCGCTTCGTGGTCGTCCGGGTTCTGGCGGTGCGCCGCCCAGACTCTGACAAAGGCGTCCTCATACGGCGCGGCGCGTCCGGGAAGCGCCGCGATGCCGAGAAGGAGGAAGGCGATGGCGGCGAAGCGTATGGGGTGGCGGGGCATCGCGCGGTCAGCGTGTGAGGGCGAACATCAGGATGTTTTCACCCAGCAGAAGCGAATCGGTGTACCCGAGGCTGTAGGGGTTCTGCGCCAGCTCCCAACCGCCGGCGAGCCCGCGCGGACTGTAGATCACGGCCACATTTCCTTCGTTCTTCCAGAAGACCAGTTCCGGGTCGGCGAGGGCTTTGCCGGTCGCCTGCTTGAGGGCGTCGGTCGGGGTCAGCTGTGTGATTTTGTTGGGGATCGTGAAGATGGCGTGGCCGCGGACGGGCGCCTCGGGGTTGGCGCCGGGGAGGGCGGCGGCCATCAGGTCCTTGAACGAGCGGTCGAACGCCTGGCGCCCGCAGCACGCTTCGGCGACGAGGATTCCCCCGTTGGAGAGGTAGGTCCGGAGGGCGGTGATCTCGTCCGGCTTCATGGTGAAGCCGTCGTGGCCCGTCAGGTACAGCACAGGCACGTCGAACAGCTTGGGGTCGGTCAGGCGCAGCTCGCGGCTGGCGAATTTCACCGGGACTTCGGTTTTGCGGTTGAACTCCTTGAGGAGCATCGAGAGGCCGGTGTGGCGGGTCTTCCATTCTCCGTCGTAGACCACCTGCGCGATGTTCATGCTGCCGGCGGCGGTGACAGACCCGGCATCCTCGTACTTCACCCGCTTCGCCACTTGCTTGGTCCAGTTCTGGATGGTCGTGGCGTACGAGACGATGTTCATGCCGAGCTTCTGCGCCGACTCGGGGGCGTAGGCGAGGATGGCGTCGTCCTCGTACGGATCCCATCCCGACTCCATGCCGAAGCGCGAGATGAAACAAACGGTGCGGCAGTCGATGGTGACCCCCTCGATCCACGGCTCGTTGCCCGTGTAGCCCGCGTCGCGCACCCCCTTGCGGTACGCCGCCTGGTCGATGTCGTAGTAGGAGTGGAAGACGGCGTGGTCGGCGCCGAGGCGCCGCACCGGCGTCTCGGGGAAGATTTCCTCCATGATCCGCCGCGCCGAATCGTAGAACGGCTTCGAGCCCATGCCGGCGTTGAGGATCAGGGTGCCGCCGCGCAGCAGGTAGTCGCGCAGCTTTGTCTTTTCGGCGGCGTTCAGCTTCCAGTGGAAATGGCCGGTGCGGTAAAGGATCGGGTTCTGCTCGGGGTCGGGATTGATCTGGGCGAACGATTTGTTCTCGCTGTCGTAGTTGACGTCCGCCATCGCCTTGAGCGAATGGAGCAGGTTGTTGAGGTCGTTCGGCCGGGCGTTCCAGTCGATCTCGCCGTATTCCGATGTGAGTTTGGTGAACATCACCGGCGGCCGCGGCGGTTTCTTCTTCTCCGACCGGCTCTGCGGCTGCGCGGGCGGTCCCGGGTAGGGGATGAAGGTCTCCCCGCCGCTCATGTTGGCCGGAGGCGGCGGCGGCGCCTTCGGCGCGGGGGGGCGGACGAATCCGGGTTCGTCCGAACCGTCGCCGTCGAAGATGATTCCGCCCGCCGCCGTGCCGACGAGCGCCATGAGGCACAGGACGCCTGC
>CAYVKQ010000169.1:3380-6576 GCA_964451945.1 uncultured Lentisphaerales bacterium | reverse complement strand
TCCCACAGGCGGCAACCGGCCGCGTTGAGCGTGTAGACGCTGCGCGGAGCCCCGTCCAGCGGAATCAGGAGATGGGCGTCCGCCACCGTCCGTGCCGCCACCTGGTTGTTTCGCTGATAGCGCATCTCGGCCACGTATCCTTTCAGCGGAATAAAAGCACCGTGCCCGCGGCGGCGCCGGTCTCCAGCGCCGGGTCGCCGATCAGGCTGAAGCTCAGCAGCCGCTCGTCCGGCATCGTGCCGGCGCACGCCCGCAACCCGCGCAGCAGCATGTCGCCCAGCCGCGGCGTCCGCGACGGCGCCGGACCTTCGTAAAGGGCGACGGCCAGCGACTCGCCCTCGGCGCCCAGCATGTATCCCGTGGCGCCCATGCAGGCCGCAAAACCGGTATTGCCGGCGAAAAGGCCGTAGGGCAGAATGACGGAGGTCGATGTGAGCGCCTGCCAGCGGTTTGGGCGGCATCCCAGGACCACGGCGATCGCCGGTTTCTGCCAGTTGGATTCCAGAATGTGGTGGTAATAGAGCAGCCGGTTCTCGCCACCGCCGAGCGACTGCTCGTTCGTATGTCCGAAAAAGTGGAAGAGGCTTGTGCCTGCATGCAGTGCCGGAAGGAGATTCTCCGTCCATGCGCGCGCACCGTCCGTCGAGCTGGTGAGATGGCACCGGATGACACGCTTGCCGGCGGCCGCCAGCGGCGCGAGCAGCCGGTCGGTCCCCGCGCCGAACGGATAGTAGCCCCAGTCGGAATTTTCATAGTCGGCGGTGAGGAAGACCGGTCCCCGCCGCAAGCGCATCGCTTCGTAGGCGATCGTCTTGGCGACGGCCACGGCGAGGTCGGCGGTCCGCGAGGCGGGGAGGCGGCCGACGGCGACCTCGGGCCGGCCGTCGCCGTCGGCGTCTCCCAGCGCGGCGTCGAGCGCCACGGTCATCCCCTCGCCGGTTGCGAACCGCTGGCCCGCGATCCGCGTCGGGATGAGGCAGGCGGGGGAATCGTTCACCGAGAGGCGCAGGTGCTGGAAGTCGAGCGAACCGCCGCCCGCCAGCAGCAGGTAGGCGAGTCCGCGGGGATGCGCCGCCGCGCAGAACCGCTGGATCGCCAGCGGGTCGGCCAGACCGTCGCTGAAGGCGTTGTAGAGGCTCTCCACGTCAAGGATGGCGGTCCGCAGCCCACGGGCGTTCCGGTGGTCCGCGAGCGGTTGCAGGGCCGCCCGGAAATCGCCGCGCCACGCCTCGGGCGGAATCAGGATCGCGTACTCGGGGACTGACCCGTCCGCAGTTAAGTCGCTGTCGCGCACGCCCCGCACAGCGGGCTCCAGAACGCCGTGCGTCAGCGAACACACCTGATAGACCCGCCCGGTTCCCGAGTCGGCGAAAACCGCCGTCCACGTTTCCACCGCTTCGTCCGGCGCGACCGCGACTGGATGGAGCGCGCACGGCGCGGCGGGGTCGGTCACGTCCAGCGCCAGAATGTCGCCGGCGGCGAACCCCGTGGCCGCGACGAGGCCCTCCCCGGCGCTGTTGCAGCGCAGCGCGTTGCCGCGCGCCCGGTGGAGGCGCCGGTACGCGATCTCGAAGGAGACGCAGATGAAGCGCGTGTAATCGTCGATGTCCCAGGGCGGGGCGGGGGCCGTGTTTTCCAGCGTCAGCACCGCGGTGCCGGCGGCGGCGTTTGTGGAGCAGAAGGGAAAAACAAACGACATGTACCGCTCGCCCGTCCAGGAGGCCGTGCCCAGCGTCTCGCCGCCCAGGGAGATCCGCGCCTGGTGATCGTCCGTGCCGGCCTCGCAGTAGGAGAGGAGGTTGACCGTGACCGATCCCTCCCAGACTCCGGGCGCGCAATCGGGGAGTGCCACGGTGTGGCTGGTCCGCCCTCCCGACAGGAGCAGCCCGGAAAAGGCGACATAGGGGGCGGGGGCATCGGCCAGCGCGCTGTAGGAGACGCGCGCCAGGTAGTCCGTTCCCTGGAAGGTCAGCGTCTCGGCGAACCATGCGTTGGTGGCCGCGCCCGGCGGCAACGCCGCCGGCTGCGGCGCCATGGCGGTTCCCGGTCCCGGCGCGATCCAGTAGACGTTCTCGGGCGCGTAGCGCGATGCGGCGGGAAGCCCGTGGAAGAGCAGCGCGTCGCCTTCGGCCAGCCAGGCGACGGGTTCTCCCCGGCAGCTCAGGTGCAGGTTCGTCGCGGCCACCGCGGCGGCGGTAGACGCCTCGTCCCAGCCGCCCGCGTCGGCCAGCTCCCGAGCCGTCACCCGGTAGAGCCCGGCCTGCCGCAGGCTCATGCGCACGCGGTCGGCCGGCGCCGCCTCCGTCCACGTCCGCACCCGGGGTCCGTTGCCGATCCACGGCCGGGGCGCAGCCGCCGGTACAGGATTCGCGGTCGTGGGGCCGGCGGACTGAACCGCCAGCCGGGAGGACGTCAGCCGGTCAATGACGCCCTCCCATTCGGCGACGACCTGTTCGCCGCCGCCGCGGGGCGCGAACGCCAGCGCATAGCGCGCGGCGGCGCCTTCGCGCGCGCCGGGGTCGGCGCAGGCGTACTCCCCTCCATCCTCGTCGCCCCGCATCCGCACCGTGCCGATTTCGCTCCGCTGTTCCACACCGTCCAACCGCAGCCGCCGGACAACAAAGACGCCCGCGCCGAATTCCCGTCCCGTCGTCCACCGCAGCCCGGCCGAGCCATCCGTCTCCGCCACGGCGCGGAATCCCGCGATCAACACATCGGGGGAGTAGAACGGCCTCTCGGTCACGGCGTCGGACGCGAAGACGCACACCGGCAGGAGCAGCGCCAGCATCCTGCCCTCCAACCGTTCATATGGAGTCCGTCGGAACATCACGGTGACCGTTCAGTGTCTTCATCAGAGTTCCTGCGGCTCTTCCTTTACCGCGATGCGGAAAAAGCCGCTGGGCGACGCCGGATCGGGATGAGCGACCAACACACTCGTCCGCTCGCCCTGCGACGGCACGTTTGTCACCGTTTGCCAGGGGGTCCCGAGCCGCGGCGTCCACCGGATTTCGTACTCCCGCTCCGGCAGGCTGTCGAACGTCAGTGTCACCCCCGCCAGCGACATCCGGATCATCTCCGCCGCGAACGGCGTGACCGCCACCGCAGGCGCCTGCCAGACCTTGCCGACCTCGTCGCGCACGGCGAAGGCGTATGTGCCGCCAATGTCCAGCCCCGGCACGCGGAAGCGGCAGACCTG
>CAYVKQ010000169.1:0-3370 GCA_964451945.1 uncultured Lentisphaerales bacterium | reverse complement strand
CCCGCCTTGACCTCGTTCGTGCCTTCCCAGAGCACCGTGTTTCCCGGACCGACCAGGTAGAGCGTCACGTAACCGTCCTCCTCGACATCGTAGGCGGTAAACTCGACGTAGACCCCGTCCGCGCTCTGGTAGGCGCGCAGGTCGATCCCCGAGCTGAGCGGGCTGCTGGTGAACTGGACCCAGCCGCTGGTCGTTGCACTGGACGGGTTGGCGCCACCGGAAATATCCGCATTCAAATTATTGTGATCGGTTGCGTCCGAAATCGAGCCGAACGCGATCCGCCACGTCTGGTTGCTGGTCAGGCCGGTGTAGGTTTGCAGCTAGGACCACTTGACGGCGAAGTCGATATACGTCGTATTCCCGAAATTGGCCGTGCCCTGCTGATCGATCACGCGAATATAGCCATCCGTCGTCCGGCTGTCGCCGTTGATGTCGTTGGACAGTTTTTGCGCGGCATTGTAATCGATATCGTCCATATTGATGCCGTTCCAGTAGGTGGCGGACGTTGAACGGACAACCATTTCCAAGCCGTGCTTGGTGTTATCGTTCGATTTGCTGTCCCAGGCGAAGCCATAGTCCGGATAGCCGTCGCTGCCCGCCTGAAGGGCCTTCGTCGTGGTGTTGTAGTCCTGTCCTACCAAGTCGAACAGCACGAAATGGGCGTCGTGGAAGACGCTGAGCGCGGACACCGTGTCGAGATCCACCCGCTGCCGGAAGAAGACATAGTCGCTGTTGAAGGCATAGTAGGCGCCGGGGTTCGAGGAGTCGCCGACGAAGTCGAGCTGCGTGTTGGCCAGTCCGTCGTCCGGGTCGTTGAGTCCACCCAGCACCACCCAGTTGGTCGGCCAGTTGGCATAGGAACCGACCACGTTGTAGGTGGCGGCAGAAGCCGGCGCCGCCGCTGCGAACAGGGCGGCGCCCAACGAAACCAGCGTCATGCGACCGGTTGACAAATGCGGAACTTCAGTTGCTTTGTTCATCGTTCTCCTCGCTTCGTTTTACCCGTCCGGCGCGCGGCTGTACCGGTCGGTTCCGCCGTCCGCGCCGCCGCGCAACGCCGGCAGGTTCCCAGAAACACTTGCTGCCGGGCATGGACCTGTCCGATCTCCGTCAGGGTGTCCGGCACGGGGGCGGGCGGGGCGTCCGCAACCCGCACATCGGTGACAGCCTCGCACTGCGTGCAGAGAAAATGGTCGTGTGGTTCAAGGCAACCGTCGAAGCGGAAGCGATGCGTCGGCACGGCCAGTTGCCGGATCAGCCCCTTTTCCGCGAAGAGGTTGAGCGTGCGGTAGACGGTGTCCAGCGAGAGCGACGGCAGGCGTTTGCGCAAGGCGCCGAAGACCGCCTCCGCTCCGGGGTGGTCGTGCCGCCCGTGCATCGTTTCGAGGATGAGGGCCCGCTGACGGGTAACGGCCAGCCCGTTCTTTCGCAGTTTGTGTGCCGTCGGCATCGCGATGTTCTCCAAAAAAGAGCAGATCCAGTGCGGATATGCTCTCCTGACGAGGTCAAAACCCCGCCTTCACAGTTGAAAATCTGTCGAAGCATACTTGGTTTCCTCCTTCCGTGTCAACGATATTTAGGAAAAAGTCCGAAAGCCGATGGATATCAGGAAGAAGCGTCTCATGGCGGCGTCGCTCAGCGGGTGGTGATGCCGGTGTAGGCGGGGATCTCGCCGCGCAACGCCTTGGCGAGCAGTTTGGCTTGCGCGCAGACGATGGCGCGCCATGAGCAGCGGTAGGCGAAGACGGGGTGAGTGACCATCTGGCCGAGCCGCAGCTCGCAGGCGCGGATCAGGACCTTGCGCATGCCGTCCCTCATGGCGCACTGTCGGGGGCGCGGGTGTGCTGCGGACTCGCTTCGTCCTGCGGACTCCGCGGCGTCAGTGACGGGTCGGGTGCGGCGGATTGACGACCGAGGGCGGCGAGTTTCGGGCCAAGGGTCTCGTCGAGACGGGTCTTGTCTTGCGGGTAGAGGGAGATCAGGCGCTTGCCGGCCTGCATGTAGAGATCCTGCTTGAGGTACATGCCGGCCTTGTAGCGGGGGGTGTCCATGCCCCAGTACTCGATGTAGACGTCGTACTCGGGCAGATAGAAGTCGGGACGGATCTGGAAACCCTCGATGATCCGCAGGCGGGTGTCGTAGCGGTAGGCGATGCGGTTGGCGGCGAGCCAGTCGGCGATGCGGCGCTCGCCGTCCGACTGGACGAGGGTGCCGTCGAGGGTGCGGAGGGTCTTTTTGTCTTCCACGGCGGTCTCGAAATTGCGCCGTTCCGTGGCGGTCTGGTCGAAGCAGACATCGCAGAGGGTACGTTGGAAGAAGCGCTGGCTGCGGGCGTACTCGTCGGGCGCGACGGCCTTGCCGCAGCGGCGGCAGGGCCGCACGGTCTCGCGCGCGGCGATCTGCATCGCCGCCTTGATGGCCGTGCCGGCCGCGGTGACGCTGCGCTTCACATAGTCGGACTCGGCGGGATTGCGCAGCAGGTCGCGCAAGGCGGGGAGGGCCGGCTCGGCGGCTGTGCCGTAAGCGCCCAGCGCCTTGGCCGCATACTGGCGCACCTGCGGGTGGGTATCGGCCAGCAGGGGCAGCAGGGCTGCAACCGCAGCGTCGGCATCGGCCAAGCCCGCCAACTTGCCGATGGCCGAGGCTGCGAGCCGGCGCGCCAGAGGCGACTCCGACCGCGTCAGACCGGCCAGTTCGGGCAGCACGGTCCCGTCGGCGCTCTCGCCCAGCGCCTTGGCGCGGGCGGCCAGTTTCCTTTCGGTGGCATAGAGCATGTGGCCTTCCCTTCCCTCCTGATCGCGGCTCGCTTCGTCCGGCGGACTCCGCCGCGCCGCTCGTGGGGGCGTCCGCAGGGAGTCCGCAGGACGAAACGGAGGACGCTAGCCCGCGGTCGCCGATCTGCCTCCCTTCACCCCGCCCGCTTCGGGAGCGCGGCGGCGAGCAGGGCGAGGAGAGCCGCGGCGGCGAGCGGCGCGTCGCCGATGCGGGTGTAGAGGGTGGCGCGGTTGGCGGCGGGTGAGACGCGCACCGGGAGGAAGCCGACGAGGCCGCCGGGCGGCTCGAGGCCGCCGTCGAGCCGGCTGAGGCGGCCGAAGGGGTCGACGGCGCAGGTGACCCCCGTGTTGCCGCAGCGGAGCAGCGGCACGCCGTTTTCGACGGCGCGGAAGAGTGCCTGCCGCAGGTGGCGCTCGGGCTCGATCGAGCCCTCGAACCAGGCGTCGTTGCTGAGGTTGACCAGCACTTCGGCGCCGCGGCGCACGGCGCGGCGGGCGAGGTGGCTGAAGAGGTCTTCGAAGCAGATCAGCGGACTGAAGGCGAGGCTCTCCGGCCGGCCGTCGCGGCGGCCGATCCGCAGCACCGTGCTTTCGCG
>CAYVKQ010000168.1:6174-6685 GCA_964451945.1 uncultured Lentisphaerales bacterium | reverse complement strand
GTGGATCTTACTGGCGAGTATCGAAAGCAAAATTCGATGAGTTGGATCGCGACGGTCGTATTTGGTGGGGTCTCGATGGCAATAACATACCTGCACCAAAGATATTCCTGAACGAAGTAAAACAAGGTGTGGTTCCTATGACCATTTGGACCTATTCAGAGGCCGGGCATACACAAGATGCGAAGAAAGAACTGGTTTCCCTGATCGATTTTACTGATTCGGAATCCGTTTTCATCACCCCCAAACCCACAAGGCTAATAGAGCGAATATTACAACTTGCCACCAACCCCGGCGACCTCGTGCTGGACTCGTTCGCAGGTTCGGGGACGACCGGCCACGCGGTGCTGAAGATGAACGCGGCGTGCAAGGTGGACGCGGCGTCCTCGCCGCGTGAAATCTGCGGCGGGGACGCCGCAGCCACCGCACCCACTCGCCGCCGCTTCATCCTCGTGGAGATGGAGCCCGAGATCGCCCGCGACGTCACCGCCGAGCGCGTGCGTCGTGTGGCGCA
>CAYVKQ010000168.1:0-6164 GCA_964451945.1 uncultured Lentisphaerales bacterium | reverse complement strand
GACTCGTTCGCAGGTTCGGGGACGACCGGCCACGCGGTGCTGAAGATGAACGCGCAAAGCACAGACAAGCCGCTGCGCCGTTTCATCCTTGTGGAGATTGAACCGAAGATCGCCCGCGACGTGACCGCTGAACGTGTGCGGCGGGCGTCCGAAGGCTATGTCAACGCAAAGGGCGGCAGCGTTGACAGTATCGGCGGCGGCTTCCGCTATTGCGAATTGGGCGAGCCACTTTCTGACGAGACGGGGATGATCCGCGACACCGTCACGTTTTCCGAGCTGGCCCGGCACGTCTACTTCTCCGAGACCGGCGAGCCCCTGCCGCGGGCGCGGGTGCTCAACACGCCGTTTCTTGGCGCGTGCCGCGGCGTCGGCATCTACCTCCTTTACAACGGCATCCTGGGCGACGAAAGCGCCAGCGGCGGCAATGTGCTGACGCGCCAGATCCTCGCCAGGCTGCCGCCCTTCGACGGCCCGAAGGTGGTCTACTGTGCCGGTTGCCTTCTCAGCCGCGACCGTCTGCAGGCCGCCCGCGTCACCGTCCGTCAGACCCCGTATGAGATCAAGGTGTCGTGAGGGATGTTCGCGCATAGGGCGCAGGGAAACGGAAAGGAGAGGGGGAAACACCATGAAGAAGAGAGCGCTGTGCCAAACGGCGGAAGACTTTCGCGGGCTGATCGTCCACGTGCGAGGCGTACCTGTGATCCTCGACAGCGACCTCGCCAAAGCCTACGGCGTCACCACCAAAGCGCTGAATCAGGCAGTCAAGCGGAACCGTGAGAGGTTCCCGGACGAGTTTGTGTTTCTCGTTGAACCGCAGGAATTTACAATCTTGATATCACAAATTGTGACTTCAAGTTTCACCTCCATGCGGTCACAAATTGTGACCGCATCGGCGAAGCGGAATGTTCGCTATACCCCGTTTGCTTTCACCGAGCATGGCGCGCTCATGGCGTCGATGGTTCTCAACAGCCCGCAGGCTGTCAAAATGAGCGTGTTCATTGTGAAGGCGTTTGTCGCCATGCGTTCGATGCTCTCGGAACAGCGGGAGTTGGCCACGAAACTGGCCGCGCTGGAGCGCACGCTGACCGAACGTCTGGACACCCACGAACACGCGATCTCCGACATCATCCAGCAGATCATGCAGCTTCTATCGCCCCCGCCCGAGCCGGAAGTCGAGGAGCCGCCGCGTCCGCGTATCGGGTTCTCGATCCGCGAACGCCGCGCGGCGTACCGGACGAAGAAAGGCACCTCATGATCGCTCTCAAGGATTATCAGAACCGCGTGCTCGACTCCCTGCGGGAGTTCTTCCGGCTGTGCTCCAAGACCGGCAGCCCGGCCGAGGCCTTCGGTGCCGTGTGCACGACGAACGGCAGCGGCGACGGCCTGTACCTGCCGATCCCTGCGGCGGGCCTCGCCCGCGACATGCCCTATGTCTGCCTGCGCGTGCCGACCGGCGGCGGCAAGACCCTTCTCGCCTGCCACACCGCCGGGCTCGCCATCTCCGAGCTGCTGCACGCCGACCGCGCGGTCGTGCTGTGGCTGGTCCCCAGCAACACGATCCTCGACCAGACCGCCGACGCGCTGCGCGACGCGCGCCACCCGTACCGCCGGGCGCTGGAGATGGCCTGCGGCGCGGTCGAGGTGGTCACCATCGAGGAGGCGCTCAACCTGCCGCGCGCCTCGGCCGACGGCCAGACCGTAGTCATCGTCTCGACCATCCAGGCCTTCCGCGTGGAGGACCCGACCGGCCGCAAGGTCTACAGCCAGAACGGCGTCTTCCAGGAGCACCTCCTGAACCTGCCGCCCGGCCGCGAAGCGGACCTGATGAAAGGCCCGGACGGGAAACCCGTCCCCTCGCTGGTCAACATGCTGCGCCTGCGCCGCCCGGTCGTGATCGTGGACGAGGCCCACAACGCCCGCACCGACCTGTCGTTCGCCGCCCTGGGCGACGTGATGCCCTCCTGCATCGTGGAGTTCACCGCCACGCCCGCGCGCTCCAGGCACCCCTCCAACATCCTGCACCGCGTCTCCGCCGCCGAGCTCAAGGCGGCCGACATGGTGAAGCTGCCGCTGCGCGTGGTCACACGCCACCCGAGCCAGAAGGACCAGTTGCTCGCCGACGCGGTCAGCCTGCGGGCCGACCTTGAGAAGCTCGCCCTGGCCGAGGGCCAGGCAACCGGCGAGTACCTGCGGCCCGTCATGCTCCTGCAGGCCGAGCGCGTCGACGCGTGCGAGCCGCTCCGGGAGCGGCTGGTCGCCGATTTCGGCATCAGCCGCGACGAGGTCAAGATCTCCGTCGGCACGCACGACGACCTGAAGGATGCGGGCGACATCGCGTCGCCGCAGTGCAAGGTCCGCTTCATCATTACCGTGCAGAAGCTGCGCGAGGGCTGGGACTGTCCCTTCGCCTACGTCCTATGCAGCCTCAAGGAGACCCGTTCGGCCACAGCCATCGAGCAGATCGTCGGCCGCATCCTCCGCCTGCCCAACGCGCGGCCCAAGAGCCACCCCGACCTGAACTGCGCCTATGCGCTCTCGGTCTCCGACTCGCTGCCCGAGGTCCTGAACGAGTTGCGCGAGGCACTGGAGAGCAACGGCTTCACCAGGGCCGAGGCCGAGCGCATCATCCTGCCGGCCCCGCAGGGCGTGCTCCCCTTGGGCGCGCAGCCGCAGACCCTGAGCCTGCGGCCCGAGGAGATCGACGCCGCGGTCGCCCGGTTCCAGGAGGCCGCCCTGTGCGGCAAGGTCCGCATCCGGCCCGAGACGGGCGACGTCACCGTCCTCGTGCCGCTCGACCCCGACGAGGGCGAGAAGGCCGCGAGCTGCGGTAAGACACCCGAAGCGCGGGCGCGCATCACCGCGCTGGTCGGGCAGGTGAGGGAGGCCGACAAGGCCCTCGGCGGCGGCGGACAGCCGCGGGCGCTCTCGCCCTACCAGATGCGGCTCGATTTTCGCGTGCCGCTGCTCTGCGTGCTCGAAGAGGGGCGGCTGCAGGAGTTCGAGCGCACGCACCTGCTCGAACACCCGTGGCGGCTGGGGACCAAGGACGCCACGCTTTCCGAAAGCTACGATCCTACCAAACGCCCGGCGCTCGCCGCCGGCAGGCTGGACGTCGGCACGCGGGGCGAGGTGGAGACCGACGTGTGGCGCGAGAGCGACGAGCCTCTTGACTTTGTCACGCGCCTCCACCAGCAGACCCTGGCGCTGGGCAATCTCAGCGGCACCGACTGGACCGCCGAGCACCTGATCGCCTGGCTCGACCGCCAGATCGATCACAGCGACATCCCCCTTGCGGAGTCCGCCGTCTTCCTGCGCAAGGTCATCAACGCTCTGACGGCCCGCCACGGCCTCACCGACGCGGGACCGCTGGTCTTCGACCGCTTCCGCCTGCGCGACGCCGTCGAAGCGCGCATTGACGATCACCGCAAGCGCGAACGGTCCGCCGCCTACGCGCAATACCTTGCCCTCGACTCCGGGCTGACCGTCAGCGACGACTACGCCGTCGACTTCAAAGAGATCGCCTACGAACCGGGCTGGGTCTACGAAGGCTCCTTCCTGTTCCGCAAGCACTACTTCGGCCCCAAGCCAGGCGAGCTGAAAGAGACGACGCCCGTCGGCGAGTTGACCGAAGAGTTCAAATGCGCCCAGTACCTCGACTCCAAGCTCCCCGGCGTCCGCTTCTGGGTGCGCAACCTCTCCCGGCGGACGACCTCGTTCCGGCTCCAAACCTCGACCGACTGGTTCTATCCCGATTTCGTGTGCCAGCTTGAAAACGGCCGCATCCTCGCGGTCGAATACAAGGGCGCGCACATCAACACCGCCGCCGACGCCCAGGAGAAGCGCGACATCGGCAACCTCTGGGCCGCCCGCAGCAATGGCCGCTGCCTCTTCGCCATGCCCAGCAACAACCGCTTTGACGAATTGTGTGATCTGACGACATCATAGTCCGCCAGTCTGCCACGGGCCGCGGGCCATTTCTTGCGAGGCGCCAATAGGGGAAAAAACTCTACCTTCGTCCCACGGCTCGTCGTCCACATTTCGTCGCCGGGCTTCGTCGAGACGATACTCGACCAGCCCGATCTCGACATAAGCGGCAGGCAAAGGTGAGCCGCCAAGGGATACCGAGTGGACGGGGGACTGCCGCCTGCCCTCGCTCATCCCTGCCGCGTAAACGATTACCCATCCGATTCTGGCCTTGCCGAACCGCGAATGACCGTGTAATATGACCTCTCTTTCTGCGGCGCGTCTCAGGAGGTCGGCACCACCGCCTCCCCGCTGCGGATCCGCCTGGCCGGACCGGTTGTCCGGCAAGCCGATTTGGCTTTACAGTGCAGGTCCTCTGCCGATATGATACCCGCGGAAAGAGTAAACAGAAAAAGCGGGACAAGGACCCAACGAGACATGAGCCAAATCGACAAAGCCGCCGTTCGCAAACCTGTCGCCCGGCATGAGCGCGACACCGGTTCCAGCGAAGTCCAGATCGCGGTGCTCTCGAAGAAGATCGAAGCGCTGACGGATCACCTGAAGAACCATCGGAAGGATTTCAGTTCGCGGTACGGACTGATCCGCATGGTCAACACCCGGCGCAGTTTGCTGGACTACCTCAAGCGGACGGACGAGCCGCGGTATCAGTCCTTGATCAAGGAACTGAACATCCGCCGCTAAGCGTGCGCCGCCCCCGTCCGGACGAGGGCCCGGGCGGTCTCACGCGTGTCCAGGCCCACGCCTTTCGCGGACCGGCGCCCGGGGCGCCGCTTCAGCGTCGGGCAGGCGGCGGCGGAGAAAGGGTTTCCACACCCGCTCTCCCCGCAACCGCACACGGCTCATCCGATCTCTTTCCATTGGTTCCTTGTCCGCAGGAAAAGGCAGTACACACATGAATGACACCCGTTCAGTCTCCGCCGCCGTCGGCAGCGGAACCCTGACCATCGAGACCGGCCTGCTGGCCCGTCAGGCCGCCGGCGCCGTGAGCGTCCGTTTCGGCGACACCATCGTTTTCTGCGCGGTGACCAACACCGACAAGCCCCGCGAGGGGATCGACTTCTTTCCCTTGCAGGTCGAATACCGCGAGAAGTACTACGCGGCCGGCCGCTTTCCCGGCGGCTACTTCAAGCGGGAGCAGCGCCCCAGCGAGAAGGAAATCCTCTGCGCGCGCATCACCGACCGTCCGATCCGCCCCCTCTTTCCCGAAGGCTACCACAACGACGTGCAGGTCAACAGCATGGTCGTCTCGGCCGACGGCGAGAACGAGGCCGACATCGTCGCGGTCAACGCCGCGAGCGCCGCGCTCCACATTTCCGAGATCCCCTTCATGGGGCCGATCGGCGCCGTCCGCGTCGGTCGCATCGACGGCGCGTGGGTGATCAACCCCACGCAGACGCAGCGCAAGAGCAGCGACCTCGACCTGATCTACGCCGGGACACGCGAGCGCTTCCTGATGATGGAGGGCGGCGCCGACGAGATTTCCGAAGCCGATTTTCTCGCCGCCATGAAACTGGCCCACGCCGAGGTCGTGAAGATCATCGACGCCCAGATCGAACTGCGCCGCCAGCTGGGCAAGTCCGAAAAGGTGATTGCCGAGGAGACACCCGACGCCGGGAAGATGGCCTTCCTGCGCGGCCTCTGCGGCGAGTCCCTGCGCCAAGCGCTGCTCGTCGCCGACAAGCAGAGCCGCGAGGCGGCGGTGAAGGCGATCCGCGAGGACGCCCAGGCCAGGATCGGCGAGAAGTGGCCCGAGATCGGCGCGCCGCAGTTCGTTCCGTTCTTCGACGCGTTGGAGATCGAACTCGTACGCAGCAATGTTCTCGACCGCAACAGCCGCATCGACGGCCGCGCCAATGACGTGATCCGCCCCCTCTACGCGCAGCTGGCGCCGCTGCCCCGGGCCCACGGCTCGGCGATCTTCAGCCGCGGCGAAACCCAGGCGCTTGGCTCGATCACCCTGGGGACGAAGCAGGATGTGCAGGATCTCGACGGCATCACCGGCGGCGCCAGGTCCAAGAACTTCATGCTGCACTACAACTTCCCGCCCTACTGCACCGGCGAAGTGGGACGGGTCGGCGGCCTCGGACGCCGCGAGATCGGCCACGGCGCCCTCGCCGAGCGGTCGCTCGCGCCCGTGGTTCCGGCCGACTATCCCTACACCATCCGCGTCGTCTCCGACA
>CAYVKQ010000167.1:2284-6742 GCA_964451945.1 uncultured Lentisphaerales bacterium | reverse complement strand
TACTCCCGCTTGGCGACAACCATCGTTCCCGGCAGCCCGGGATGGTTGGTGTTGCGGATGTTGACGGGAATCCCCGCCCGGACGGCGGGGAGGACCGCCTCGTCGTGGAACACGCCGAAGCCGGCATACGCGAGTTCGCGCATCTCGCGGAAGGTCATCGTCGCGATCCCTTCCTTCACTTCGGGGACCAGGCGCGGATCGACGGGATAGACCGAATCGACGTCGGTGAAGTTCTCATACGTGTCGGCCGCGACCGCCGCCGCCAGGATGGCGCCGGTGATGTCCGAGCCGCCGCGCGGGAACGTCGCCACCGCGCCCGACTTGGTGTAGCCGAAGAAACCGGGAAAGATGGCGATGCCGTGGATTGCCTGCAGGTGCGCCCGCAGCAGCGGGTACGACTCCGGCAGCAGCTGGGCGTTGCCGAATTCGTCGGTCAGCAGCATGCCCGCCGCCCGGGGGTCGACGTAGACCGCGTCGGCGCCGCGGGTGCGCAGCGCTGCCGCCACCAGCCTGGCGCTGTTGTCCTCGCCCGCCGCCTTCATGGCGTCCCGGAACATGCCGGCGTGGTCCCTCGGGGCGGCCGCCCGTCGCCGCAGGTCGGCGGCGATCGTCTCCGTCACCGCCGGCGGCAGTCCCAGTGCGCGCTGGATCTCGGCATAGCGGTCAATGACCGCCTGCAACTCGGCCTCGCACGGCGCGCCCGCCAGCGCCTTGTCGGCGCAGGCGATCAGCAGATCGGTCACCTTGGTGTCGCCCTTGCCGCGCTTGCCCGGCGCCGAGACTACGACCACGCGCCGGGCGGCGTCGGCCAGCACGATGTCGCAGACCTTGCGCACCTGGTTCGCATCGGCCAGCGACGACCCGCCGAATTTGCAGACTTTCAGCATAGAAAAATCCCCGTTTCCCGTTCCGTTCGCAGCGCACCCCGTCAGTCCAGCATCCGCAGTTTCACCGGTTCCTCGCCGATGATCCCGGCGGCGCGGATTTCGGCCAGCGCGGCATCGATGTCGGCTTCCTTTGCGACATGGGTCAGCGTGACCACCGGCACAAACCCGCCCTCCTTGTCGTCAGCCCCGCCCTTCTGGCTCACCGCGTGGATGCTCACCCCGTGCGCGCCGAGGATCGCGGTGAACTGCCCCAGCGAGCCGGCCCGGTCGAGCACCATCAGCCGCAGGTAGTAGCGCGAGCGGATCTCGCTCAGCGCCCGCACGCGCGGCGGCTCCGAGGGGAGCCGGGCGATGCCGCGGACGTGGCGCGGCGTGCCGGCCAGCAGGTTGCGCGCGATGTCGCCGATGTCGCCGATCACCGTGCTGGCGGTGGGCTCGCGGCCGGCGCCGCGGCCGTAGTAGAGGGTGTCGCCGGCGTAGTCGCCGCGGACCATGACCGCGTTGAAGACATTGCCGACCGAGGCGAGCATGTGGTCGTGCGCCACCAGGGTGGGGCTGACCCTCACCTCGACCTCCTCCCCGTCGCGCCGGATCACCGCGAGCAGCTTGATGCGGTAGCCCAGCTCGCGGGCGAACTGCACATCGATTCCCGCCAGGCCGCGGATCCCCTCGACGGCGGCCACGCTCATCGGCACGTGGAACCCGTAGGCGAGCGAGGCGAGGATCACCGCCTTGTGGGCGGTGTCGAAGCCGTCGATGTCGAGACTGGGGTTGGCCTCGGCGTAGCCGGCCGCCTGCGCCGCCGCCAGTGCCTCGCCGAAGGGGAGCCCCTCGTGCTCCATCCGCGTTAGAATGTAGTTGCAGGTGCCGTTGAGGATGCCGTACAGGCTGGTGATCGCGTTGCCGACCAGCCCCTCGCGCAGGACGCGGACGATCGGGATGCCGCCGCCCACGCTGGCGCCGAAGTAGAGGTCGACCCCGGCCTCCTCGGCCAGCGAGAAGATCTCCTCGCCGTATTCCGCCAGCAGCTTCTTGTTGGCCGTGACCACCGACTTGCCCGCCTGCAGCGCCTCCATGACGAGGGTGCGGGCGATGCCGGTGCCGCCGATCAGCTCGACGACGATATCGATGGATGGGTCCGTGACCACCGCGCGCGCGTCGGCTGTCAGGATGGCGCGGTCGACGACCACGCCGCGGTCACGCTCCAGATCGACATCGGCGATCCGCCGCAGCACGATGTCGGCGCCGATCCGCTGCGCCAGCAGCTCGCGCCGCTTCTGCAGGCCGTCCACCACTCCGGCGCCGACGGTGCCGAATCCCAGCAGTCCCACTCCGATTTGCTTCATCTTGCCCGCTCGCTTTCCCCATGAGTCGAATCACCCAAAACATTAAGCATACAAAAATGAACCCGCCGCATCAATACCGCCCTTGCGGAGAATGGGTTTCCCGGCAAAAAAACCGCTTGCGCGGTGGCAGGCGGCGGCGTACGCTGAACATACAAATGTTCCAACAAAGGGGGGACGATGTCGAGTGGTGCGGATGCGGATGGAAACGCGTTGACGGTTGCTTCGTTTGCAGGGCATGGCCGTTCGAAAGCGGCCTGCTTGGCGCTGGCGCCTGCGGAGTTCGCCCGCGGGATCAGCCGAGCGCTTGCGGTTTCTCTTCTGGCCGGCCTTCTCTGCCGCGGCGTGGCGCAGGCCGCCGTCTGGTATGTGAGCCCCGCGGGCAACGACGCGGCCGCGGGCACGAGCTGGGCGGCGGCGAAGCGGACCGTCCAGGCCGGCGTCGACGCCGCCGCGGCCGGGGACACGGTCCGGGTGGGCGACGGCGTCTATCTGCTCGACGCGCCGGTCCGGATTCTCCGCGCGATCACGCTCGCGAGCGCCAACGGCGCGCAGGCGGCGGTGCTCGACGGCCAGGCCCGCGGGCGCTGCCTGATGGTTGGGGACGAGGAGCACGAGGTGGCGGCGGCGGTTGACGGCTTCACCGTCCGCAATGGGTCCGCCAACATGGGCGGCGGCGTCTTCTGCCACGGCGGCACC
The DNA here is from genome assembly GCA_964451945.1 of uncultured Lentisphaerales bacterium. GTDB lineage: Bacteria > Verrucomicrobiota > Kiritimatiellia > RFP12 > JAAYNR01 > JAAYNR01. The sequence goes on along the minus strand of CAYVKQ010000167.1, from coordinate 3,813 downwards.
ATCCGCAACTGCCTGATCACCGGCAACGTGGCTCAAGGCGACAATGACAACAACAACGGCGTCGGTGGCGGCATCTATATCGCCTTCGGCACGCTCACCAACTGCCTCGTCAGAGCCAACCGTGCCCAGGCCAACGGCGACTTCGCATTTGGCAAGGGCGGCGGCGTCTTCGCCTGGGGCGCCGCCGTGGAGCGGTGCGTCGTCTCCAACAACGTGGCGGCGGGGTACTACACGTGGGGCGGCGGCGTCGCCATGTGGGGCGGCACCCTGCGGCGGAGCCGGATTACCGACAACACCGGCGAGGCGTTCTACATCGCCAGCGGCGGCGGCGTCTACGCCGATATCCTGTATGAGCACGCCCTTATCGATGGCTGCATCGTCTCCAACAACCGGACCCGCGCGCTGGACTCCTGGATCTACACCGTCGCTTCGGCGGAAGGTGCCGGTCTGTACATCGGCAACGGCACGGTGGTCCGCAACACCCTCGTTTGCGGCAACACCGCGGCGGCGGTGGCGGGATTCACCATCGGCGGCGGCGTCTGGACCAGCGGCTCGACGCTGGAGAACTGCACCGTCACTGCCAACCGGGCGACGACGCAGAACGACCATCCCGGTGACGGCGGCGGTGTCAGCTGGGGGTACTACGACACTTGCCGCAACAACATCATCTGGGGGAATTTCGCCGACGCCAATCCAGACAACAGCGGCATCAGCCTGCCGGTGTTCGAACACTCGTTTTTCGCCAACCCTCTCTTTGTCAACGTCGCAGCCGGTGACTTTCGTCTGCTCCCCGGTTCGCCGTGCATCGACACCGGTTTGAACCGCGAGTGGATGACCGGCGCGGCCGATTTGGGCGGCAACCCCCGCGTGAGTCCGTCGGCGGGGACGGTCGACATGGGCGCCTTCGAATACTGGGTCGAGCCGTCCCCCGCGCTCGCCGTCACGCCGGCGACGCTCGACTTCGGATCGGTGCTGGTCGGCAGCGCCGCCGAACGGACCTTCACGGTGCAGAACAGCGGCGGCGGCGTGCTGACCGGCGTGGTGAGCGGCGTCGCCGCCCCCTTCGCGGTCGTCGGTTCCGGTTCCTATCTGCTGGCCGGCGGCGCGGCGGCGGCCGTCACCATCCGCTTCACACCGGCCGCGGCCGGCGCCTTCAGCAACCGCCTCGCCTTCGCCGGCGCGGGCGGCGCCGCCCGCGCGGTGACGGGCCGGGGCGTGACCGAGCCCCCGCCGCCCGCACGCCGGCTCACAGTGCAGGCGACGGTTCCCGGCGTCACCATCTCCAGTACGACCGGCCACGGCGGCACGACCCCCTACACGGTGACCGTTGCGCAGGGAGCCCCGGTGCACCTGGCCGCGCCCGCCTCCCACGGGGCAGGGGCGGCGTTGCGCACCTTCACCGGCTGGGTGGTGCCCGGCCTCGTGCAGCCCGCGGTCTTTCCCGGACCCGGCGAGGTAACGTTCGCCATGGAGGGCGACACCACCTGCACCGCGCAGTATGCCGCCGCCGGGGACGACGACGGCGGCGC
>CAYVKQ010000167.1:0-2274 GCA_964451945.1 uncultured Lentisphaerales bacterium | reverse complement strand
CCGGCCGGCGGCGGCGAGGCGCTGGCCTCGCCGGGCTCGTACGACGGCTTCTTCCTGGCGGACACCGAGGCCGGCGGCGAAGCGGCGACGGCGGTGGCCGGGACGCTGACGGTGAAGGTGACCAAGCCCGAGGGGAGGCTGTCGGCGAAGGTGGCACTGCAGGGCGGCAGCGTGAGTTTCAAGGCGGCCGCGTGGACGGAGACGCTGCCCGACGGAACCTACCGTGCGACCTTGGCGGCGCGCGGCGGCGAGACGCTCGATCTTTTCGTCCGGCAGACGTGGCTCTGGGGGACGCTCACCGGCGGCAAGGCGGGCGGCGGCGTGCTGACGCTGCGGGGCGGGCGCAACCGCTTCGCCGACCGCGCCGACGCGGCGGCCGCGGCGGCTTTGGCGCACTTTCGCGGCTACTACACAGTGGCGCTCCCCGTGCGTGTCGGCGATTCGCTGGGGGCGGCGGCCGCGGCACCGGAGGGCGCGGGCTACCTGGCGCTCACCGTGGGCAACGGCGGCTCGGCCAAGATCGCGGGGGTGCTGGCCGACGGCGTCAAAGTCTCGCGCTCGGGGCGGTTGATCCTGACCGACGCCGAGGGCGGCGGAGCGTGCGTGGCGCTCTTCGCGCCGCTCTACACCAAGCGCGGCCGGGCGGGCGGCCTGCTGCTGCTCGACCCCGACGCCCGCACGGTGACGACCGATCGCGCCGCGGGCGGATACATCTATTGGGAGAATCCGGGCCGGGGCGCGGAGGGCTTCCGCATGCTGCTGGAGGCGTGCGGCGGCTTCTACGCCGTGCCGCCGGCGCTGGCGGCGGCCTACCGCTTCAGCTCCGACGCCGACACCACCTATTGGCACGCGGCGGGGGCGGCGGACCCGGCGGCCGTGCCCGACGAGGTGCCGGCGGCGGTCGTCGCCGGCCGGATGGTGATGCCGAAAGGGGCGAAGCCGGCGAAGGGGACCGAGGAAGAGGGCGTCCCCTACGTCTACGACGCGGTGAATCCCGCGCAGGCGACGCTCGCCTTCGCGGCGCGCAGCGGTATCTTCAAGGGAAAATACACCCTCTACTACGAATACGAGTTGAACGGCGTCACGGCGCTGAAGGCGGTCAAGGCGTCCTACGCCGGCATTCTGGCGCCGGTGCGCGGCGCGGCCTTCGACGATCTGCCGGCGGGGCTGGGACACGCGCTCGTTCCCGACAGCGATCCCGCGTTCAAAGCGTCGCGTCTCAAACGCTCGCACCGCGCCTGGCTCGACGCCGAATGACCGCGGATGATCGTGTAAACTGTGTCGCCAAGGGAGAGACGCCATGATGCAATCGAAAACCATCCATCGCCTGTTGCGCCGCGGCCTGCCGCTCGCTGGCGCGTTGCTGATGCTCGGCTCGCTGGTGTATCTGGCGGTCCATCTGGTGGGCGGCGGCGCCGCGGACGATGCCGGCCCGTCGCTGGAGCCACCGGCAACCGCGGCGGCGGCGGCACGTTCCGCTTTACCGGCGGTCGCGCGACGCGCGCCGGCTGCGCCATCATCCGAACCGGCCCCGGCGGAGGACGCGGAGGAAGCGGAAGAGGAGGAGGAACTCACGCCGCGCGAGCGGGCGGTCGCGCATTGGGAGTCGCTGGTCGACGCGGCGATGGATCTGACCGACCCGCCGCCGGTGGAGAAGGCGGAGGCGTTCAAAAAGGCCTTCGACGCCATGGAGCTGGAGGACAAGATCGAGAACATCGACTACGCCCTCAACCTCCTGCCCGACGAACAGTTCCCCGTGCTGTACCTGATCCTGCTCGACAAGCGTCAGGATCCCGACATCCTCGACGCCATCTTCAGCGACGCGCTCAACCGCGACGAGGTGATCAAGATCCCGCTGATGAAGGAGCTGCGCAAGGACAAGGAGCACCCTATGTACGTCGAATCGGCCCGCATCCTCGACGTGATCGAAGAGTAGGCGTAGCCACGGTAGACAGGCTCCTCGAAATGTGAGATGTGTTTTCCAATTGAAAAGACGGTTGACAGTTTCCCCATTCCCACACAAAATATATTATCGATGGAGATTGGCTTGCGCAATCTCGCGTGGATGCGGATGGAGAGCCGGTTGTCGACGCGGGGAAGGTTCGAGAAGTAGGCACTCTCAAAACGGAAAGAGAAGAAGGAGGACCAGTCATGTTCAGACCGATCTTCCGCACGGCGTCTGCCGCGCTGGTTCTGTTTTACACTTTGCGCGTGACTGCGGCTGACACGACCGACCCGGCCTGGGCTGCGGACGAGGACGTGACCATCGCGAGC
>CAYVKQ010000166.1:0-6743 GCA_964451945.1 uncultured Lentisphaerales bacterium | reverse complement strand
GGGTTTGCAGCGCCTCGTTGGCGAGGCATGTTCCGTATTGGCGCGACTCCGGATGACCCGGATGACCGACACAGGGATAGACCGCGCCACGCGGATAGCGCCGCCGATTGAGAAAGACCTCGCCATGATAGGGCGTGTCATACATATAGCCCTTCTGGTAGGCGATGCCGTAGCCGCCGCCATAGCCGGCGAACGCCAGGCGGACATGGCGGCGCCGCGCGTAGTCGCTCAGCGCGCCGACAAACGCCGCATAGTCGGGCGTGCGATCGGCGTCCCAGCCGAAGCCGTCAAACCAGATGGTGTTGAGCTTGAAGCGGACCGCCTGATCGATCTTGCGCTTCAGCCGCGCCAACAGCCGCGCCCGGCCGTCGCCCCGCTCATAGCCCCAGCGATTGATCTCGAGATTCAGCAGCCAATCGGCCACGCGGAAGCGGAAATCGGGCCAGTCGTCGATGACGCACGCGGGGATCGCGCCCGGCGCGCCCGCGCACTGGACGAGCTGCGCCACCGAGGCCGCGCCGCGGAGCAGCCCCTCGGGCGTGCGAGCGCGGACGACTATCCCCGTCGCGTCCCCCGTGAGGCGGTAGGCGCCGTCGTTGTCCGCCGCCACCGGCAGCGAGGCATCGCACACGAATGTCACCGGTGCGCCGCCGCGGCGGCGGCAGCGGCTGCCCAGCATGCCGGCGAGCCACGCGGGCGCGATGCCGCACCCGGTCCCGGCCGCAGCCACATCGGGCGGTCGGTCATAGCGGAAGGGCGCGGCGCGGCGGCACGCCACGCGCCGAGGTGCGGGGAGGATGGCCTCGCGGATGGCGGCGGCGCCGGTCATGGCGCCTTCCCGTTGCCCGTGGGGCGCAGCCGCAGGGGGCGAGTGACCGTGAAGCGCACCTCGGGACGGCTCGCCATGCAGGCGTCCAGGTCGGTGACGGCGGCCAGTCCCGGAACGACATAGGTGAAGTCGGCGCTGGTCTCGGTCGCGTAGGCGACGTCGGCCAGGCGCTCCGGCATCCCGCTGACGGCGCAGGCTTCGACCCGCGGTTCGGTCACGCTCAGCAGGATGCAGGCGATGCCCGGCCATCCGTGCGCCGCCAGCCGCACCGGTTCGCCGGCCGCCGCGCCCGCCAGCCGCAGCGCCGCGCGCAGATCGGTCAGCGCCAGGCCGGCCGGCGACGTCCCGGCCATGAAGGCCCACATGGCGTAGCGGTTTTCCGATCCGTAGACCCGCGGGTACTTGGCGACGAACGACCCGGCGGGCAGCGGCACGCGCGGCCCCGCCGCGCCGGTGGCGAAGACATCGACGCGGACGACCCGCCGCGCCGTGCGCGCCGCGCGCCGCGCCTGGCGTTTCGCCCAGGGCGAATCGCCGCCGTCGCAGTCGGCGATCACGGCCACCCCGCGCGCGCCGCGCCCCGCCTCGATCCAGACGGGCGGCCTCGCCGCGGACGGTCGGAACGGGCGCAAAAACGGGTTCTCGCGCAGGGCGCGCCGCGGGTCGCCCGGCGGATGCGGCCGTTCCGCCAGGCGGCGCTGCGCCAGCGCGACCACGCCGCAGCCCCGCGCATCGGCGCCGGCGACACGGGCCGTCAGGCGCTGATGAAACCGGTCGAAACCCGGCATGCCGGGTTCGACGGCCTGCGGGTCGGAGGGGCGCAGGTGGCGGAAGAACCAGTTCAGCGCCAGCTCGCGGCACGACTGGTCCATGGCGTGCTCCATGCTGGCGGCGGCGATGTTGATGTCGTCGGCGCGGCCGAGCCGCTGGTAGAGCGGCTGCAGCAGGCGGAAGACGCCGCCCTGGCTGGCGCATCCGTATTCGGCGCAGATGCGCAGCGGCCGGGGCGCGAAAAGCACCGCCATCTCGGCCACGTCGAACCCTTCGCGCCACGCCAGCGGGCACCACTGCTCCATGTCGAGATCGGTGCCGCCGTCGAGCTGTCCGCGGCGCGTGTAGGTCGCCTGGCAGGGGACCGCCGCGGCGATCCGCGGATCGGCGGCCATCGCCAGATAGGTCTGGTAGCCGCCGCCCGACTGGCCGGCGAAGCCGATGCGCGCGCGGTCGACGCCCGGGTCCTGGTCGAGCACGCTCACGGCGGTGACGCAGTCGGACATGAAGAGCCCGGTGAGGTTGAACCCCGCCGTCAGCGCCGCGAGGCCGACCCGCTGGTGCTGGTTGCAGGGGCTCCAGTAGACGGGATGGTCCTCGGGCGAGAACACCTCGCGCCGCGCCCCCTGGCCGATCGGGTCGAACGACAGCACATCGAAGCCGCAGCGGGCGGCGTAGGCGGCGAAGCGGACATAGCGTGGCGCCAGCGACCCCGCCTCGGCATGGCCCGCGGCGATCACCAGGCCGGGGAGGCGGCCCGCCAGGTCGCGTCGCCGCAACCGCCAGCCAGTGATGGTGTAGCCGTGGGGCGAGGGAAACCTCACGTCGCGGACCGCCAGCCCGTTCCAAAGGATCGTCTTTCCGGCGCGCACCGCCACCGGCGCCACCGGATCGGGCAGCGGGCCGAAGATGCGATCGCGGGTGGCGCGCAGGTCGCGCTGCAGCGCGCGCAGGTCGTCGGCGGTCCGCACCGCGCCGAGACGCTCCCCGGCGCGCGCGAACGCGGCAATGCCGACGGGGTTGAGACGGAGCAGGGGGAGAGTGGCGCGCGGTGTTTTCATGTGGATGACGGTCCCTTTCCGGGGGGTTTGCAGAAGGCATGCATGAGCTGAACAACGGAAATCAGCGGACGTGCAGGATCAAACCGCCGGAGCCGATGCATTCGTAGCAGCCGATGTCGATGCCCATGCCCTTGACGCGCTTGCGGCCGGCGAGATCGCGGTCGGCCGCCGTCAGGCCGACGTCGCGGCCGGCGTCCCGGGCGGGCGATGGGTACTGCGGCACGTAGGCGTTGGCCGCGGCGATGTCCGTCGCCTCGAACTTGATCGCGGCGGTGGATCCAATGTGCACACTGCCGTAGATGTTCGACACCGTTGTCCCCTTCACCGTCCCGTAGATGCAGTTGGTGAGGGTGGTCTCGAGTTCGCTCCGCCCCCAGACGTCGTAGGGACCGTTGTCCGCGATGATGCAGTTGACGAAGTTGCCGACGCAGGCGGCATAGGCCGGGGGGACCGTGTTGGAGACGATGGTGCAGTTCACCACCGGCTTGGTCGAATAGACGGTGGACCCTCCGTAGGATCCCCCGATGGTTTCGTTGCCGTAGACGAGGCAGTTGGTCATCGCCACGTTGAAACACGCCCCCGCGGCGCTGGTGCCGACATCCTTGTTGCCCTTGAAGACGCAGTTGACCGCGGTGCTGTCCGCGAGCGCCCCTCCGCCGGCGATGGCATACCAGAAGTTGGTGAGCTCGTTGTTCTCGAAGAGCGTGTCGTACGCGCGGATTTGATAGCCCGCGCCGCCGTACGAGCCGTTCGCGTCGACATGCGACCCGTAGACAATGCAGTTGGAGACGGTCACGCCGAAAAGGCAGCCGCCGCTGCCGCTAGGGACATAGTTGTTGGTGAAAAACGAGTCAACCACCCAGCAATTTGTCATTCCCGGAAGGCTGTTCTGTCCGGCACTGACCGCCCCGCCCTGTCCGGCGGAATTGGCGATAAAGACACAATTGGAGGCGTACGTTGGCAGGAGCAGCGCTCCGGCGCGGGGAATGTAGTCAACGGTCCTGTTCCGCTCGAAACGGCAGTTGTAGTACTTGCCGCCGCAGCCGGTGCCGCCGCAGTAGTAAGTGGTGTTGGAGCAGACGTTGCCGTAGAATGTGCAGTCATAGCAGGTGGAGCCGTTGACGCAAAGGCCATTGGAGCACCTACCGTAGTTGTTGCTGAACGTGCAACGGTACAAGGTCGACTTGTAGACGAGCCCGCCGCCATTGTTGTTCACGTAGTTGTCGTGGAAAATGCAGTCGTAGAAGGTGCAGCTGCTGCACTGGGCGTAGTTGGCGGCAAGGGAGTTGCGAAACACGCAGTTGGTCAGGGTCGAGCCGGAGATCATCAGCCCGCTGCCGAAGTACGTGGTCATGTAGGAGGTCTGGAAGGTGCACCCGTCGGCGGTGGAGTTCTGGACGGAAGCCCCCGTGGAACCGTAGCTGTCGCCCGCGGCGCCGTTGCGGATGAGGGTGCAGCGCACGAGGTCGAGCGACGCGCCGACGCCGGCGTTTTTCTTCGAGAAGTTGCCGTCGAACTCGCAATCGACCGCCTTGAGCTGGTAGAGCGCGCCGTAGTTGGAGTCGGCGCGGTTGCCGATGATCGCGCAGTTGGAGACGACCAGATCCCGCTTGGTCGAATAGACCGCCGCCGCCGAGCCGCTCGTGTAGAAGTTGGAGAAGGCGAGGCCCTTGATGGTCGCCGCCGCGCCGAAGCAGAACGCGCGGCCGTCGACGCCGGCGCCGCCGCCGACAAGCGCGACGGTCGCGGGGTTCTCGGCCTTGGAACGGACGGTGATGGCCTTGTTGCCGACGAAGTACGATTTCGTCGAGACATTCACAACCGCGGTCTTGGCGTACGGGGTGAACACTGTAAAGTCGTAGATGCCGCCCGTCCCCGGCAGCAGCGTCACAACATCGCCGTCGGCCGTGGCGTGCGCCATGGCGTTCGTGAACGTGCCCGCGGTCGCCTCGGTGAGGCAGTCCGTCGTCTCGCCGTCCACCGCATCGGGCGACGCGAAGAACTCCGTCGCGGTCACGACCGTTGCCGCGGCAGCGCATGAGAATGCCAATGCCAGTTTCCTGCAGAGCGCCTTCATATCGACTCCTTGAGAGTGCCGGCTTCCCGTGCTCTCCCTTTCTGCATTCGCCGCCCGCCTCGGCCCCCGTGGAGCGTGAGAATCAACGGACCTGCCCTCGACGTAAGAAATAATGATGTGCGGGGGGGCGGGGGAAAGTCAACTCCCATTTCGTTCAGAATCGCATTGACCACCGCCCCGCAAAAGGGTAAAAAGGTGATGCTATGAATTCGACCCTGCGTACATCTGGTGGCATCTGTGCGGTGGCGCTCGGCGCGGCTTTGGTTGTCGGCGCGGCGTCCGCGCAACAGGGCGATCCTGAAAAGGACGCCATCCTGAAGCGGGAGCAGGCGTACATCCAGATGCTGCAGGAAGACCTGCGGATGCCCGATTTCGCCGCCCTGGTGATCGCCGACCTGAAGCGGTCGTACCCCGATGCGGCCGCGATGCTTAAAGTCTTGGAGCTGCGCGGGTTGCTCTCGCAGGGGAAGTTCGACGAAGTCAAGGCGGTGATTGACCGCCAGCCCGATCCCGAGGGGGCCGAGGCGTGGGCCATGAAGCTGGCGATGGCCGACTCCTACTACGCCTACGGGCGCACCGACGAGGCGTTCGGCCTCTACGAGGGGTTCTTCAAGAAATACCCGCAGCCGACGCCGGAGCTGGAGTCGTTCTACCTCGAGGCCGCATACAAGTATCCGCAGATGCTGCTGCAGGGGCGTCTCGAGAAAAACGCGCTGGAAGCCTACAAGCGGCTGATGGCGGTGAAGGCATTGCCCAAGGAGGCGCTGCGCCAGGTGCAGGCCGACGCCGCCGAGCTGACGGTCAAGATCGCCGAGGGCGAAAGCGAGAAGAAGGCGAAGGAGGCGCTGCTGGCCGAAGCCGACAAGATGGCGAACCAGCTCCTGTGGGAGCAGGACATGTGGTTCGGCAAGGGGATCGTGATCAAGGCGCACATCCACGTCTTGCGGGGGAACGCTTCCAAGGCACAGTCGCTGATTGAGGAATACATGGCGCCGCTCAAGATGATCCACGACGCGCTGGTCGCCCAGGAGCGGGAGGAGGGGGTCACCGGGCTGGTCAGGATGAGTCCCATGGCCCAGTGTCGCTTCCTGCTGGCGGTGATGCTCGAGGCGGAGGCGATGAAGATCGCCGGCGACCCCGCCGGCGACATCGAGCAGGTCAAGAACCTGCTGCTGGGCGAGCGCGGACCCGACGGCAAGCGCAAGCCCAACGGCGCCTACCAGCATTTCATCAACGTGTTTGCCAAGTTTCCCGACAGCCAGTGGGCAATGGACGCGGGCGAACGCGAGCAGGCGATCCGCGCCTTCATCCGCGAGCGCTTTGGCCAGGAGCTGCGGCCGATGATCACCGCCGAAATGATGGACCGGATCCGGCAGAAGCAGTTCGAGGAGGCGCGCAGCACCTTCGCCGGCAACCAGTTTGCCGAGAGCATCCCGGCGTTTCTCGATGTGCTGAACCGCTTCCCCGAGTCGCCGGATTCGGTGACCGCCCTGGGCGAGCTGGTCCGCGCCTGCAACAGCATGCCCGACGCCGCCGAGTACGAGGCGCTGCTGGCCGACACCTTCACCGCGCACCTGGCCGAGCGCTTCAGCGCCGGCGAGCACGCCGTGGCGGCGGGCAACGAGGTGCAGCGGCTGGCGGAGCACTTCGGCTCGCTCGGCTCGGGCGACAAGCGGCGGCAGACCTACGACCTCTTTTTCGCCCATTTCACCACGCACCCCGATGCCGCCCAGCGCCTGATGGGCTTCGGCGTCAAGGCGGCGGAAGAGGGCGACGACGCCGGGGCGCTCGCCTATTTCGGGCGGCTGGCCGCCTCCTATCCCTCTTCGGCCTGGTACGGCGACGCGCTGAGCCAGATCGCCGCCGTCGAGAACCGCCGCCACAACTTCACCAACGAGATCGCGGCGCTCGAAACCTATCTGGGCTACCTGGTCAAGGAGCAGAAGCCGGGGCTGGCCGTGCCGCTGACCCGCTTCCGCATCGCCCAGGCGACCCGCCAGCACGG
>CAYVKQ010000165.1:0-6743 GCA_964451945.1 uncultured Lentisphaerales bacterium | reverse complement strand
TCGGCGGTGAAGACGGGCGAGGCGCCGGTGATCGGATGGCTGCGCGCATAGAGCTTTCCGGTGGCGATGAGTTTGATCGCTCCCGCGACCGTCACCTTCGCGCCCATGTTCGTGGTCGCGGCAGCCGTCGCCGCCGGGTCGATCGGCTCGCGCGCGCTCCAGACCTGGACGATGCCGTTGGACGAGACCTTGAAGTCGCCGTCGACCGTAAGCCGTGGCGCGACAGAGGAATACTGGTCGTTGGCGATGATGTGGTTCGTCGAGAAGAAGTAGGAGGCGCCGCCCACGTCCCAGCGCGTGCCCTGCGTATCGGGCGTGAAAACGGTGTTGCTTGTCGGCGACGTGCGGCGGTTGGAGGACGTCTTGCCCGTCACCTCGAAGGGACCCTTGACGTGCATCTCCACCGATTCGCGCGCAAGGGTCGCCCAGCCGTTGGTGAGGCGGAAGGCGTCCACCTCCCAGATGCCGGCGACGTTCCCGAAGTCGAGCGCGCCGAAGAGCGTCGCGCCGGTCGTGTCGATGAGCGCGTCGGACGGAAAATAGAGCGAGCCGAAGCGTGCCTGCGAAAAGCCGTTCAGGTCCGGCGCGTGATACGGACCGCAGTCCGCGGAATACTCCATTCCCTTCGGCACGGGGAGAAGCGCCTGCTCCGCCGTGTCGAAGACGATCGCCACGCGCCCGCCGCCGCCCGAGTGAAACGCCCTGGAGTGCTGGTCGTGCGCCAAACCTCCGCGGGCACGAATCCGTCCGTGGGCTCCGGCGAACGTCTTGCAGGTGATGTAGATCGAGCCGCCCGCACCGCCGCCGTCGTACGTCGTGGTGTTTTTGGAGTCGCGTCCGCAGGCGCGCACCGCGCCGTTCACCGTGACGCAGCCCGACGCCTCGATGCGCACGACGCCGCCGCCCGCTCCGCCCGTGCCCGCCGCGCTGTAGCCGCCCGACCCATGCGTTTCAGGGGCCGTCGGGCTGCCATAGATGAGCGTGGACATATCGGGAATCCGCACAGCGTTGCCGTAGTAGACCCCGGCGTTAAAGGAGCCGAGCCCGCCGTGCGAACCGCCCGCATAGGCGCCCGCGATGGCCATCGCGCCGGGGCCGTAGCCGTAGACATTGGAGGCATCGCCGCACGCCCACCCCTTTGCATCCGTTTCAATCGTGCCGCCCGCGGCGACTGTCAGATCGGTGCAGACGAAATGGACGCGCGACTTGTCCACCTCGTTTGTGAACGGTCCCGCCGACGTCACACTGCCGCCCGAAGCGATCGTGACCGTCGTCGCCGAAATCGACGCGTTCCAGGTCGCCTGCGTGAGCGAACCGGACACGGTAAGCGCCGTGAGCGCGGCGGTCGCCTCGTCCACGAGAACCCCCTTCCCGGCCGGAATCGTGATGGAGTCGCCCGTCGCGGGCTTGCCGCTCGGGTCCCAGTTCGCCGCCGTGGACCAGAGACCGTCCGTGCCGCCGACCCATCCGCGCGGCACACTGTCGGCCCGGACGGCACCAAGCGCCAAAACAACGCCCGCGCACGTGAACACGCGCGCAAAAAGACGCGAGTACGGTTTTTGCATACTTTGTCCCTTACTTGTATGGAACGAATTTAATCAGAATTCGTGCGGAAAAGCAGTGAAATTGTAAACGGGCGCCCCTGGCCGCACCACTGTCACTAGCCGATTACACGGGTGCCAGTATTCGGTTGGTGACAGGGGGTGCGGCAGTGCCGGAGCGAGGAAAAGTGGAAGCGGTTGCGTGCGGGTGCCGGCCAAGTGGGGCCGACGTTGCACGGCGGCCACCGTCGCCCTGCCGCCACCAGTGCGATGAAGCATGCGACGAGGTGTAGACGACGAAGCGTGCGACGAAGTGGGGCTCTGGCTTGAGATTCCTGTCACCCTTCCGGGGGCCGGAAGGGAGGCGAGGCGGGCAAAAAGCGGCGTCGCGCGGGATACCGCTTGCCGCCGCACTCCAGACGCTGCCCCCCTGTCGCTAGCCGATTACCTGCGGCGGCCCACCGGGGACGGTGGACCCTACCTTTTTCGCGCGTTGCCACGCTGGCCAGCTGGCAGGGCCCGCCGTCCCTGGCGGGCCGCAGCGTCGGCTTGAGGGTAGGCGCGTTGCCGCTGCTTCCGCGCCGATGCGCCCCTGGCTACTGAAGGATGAGCATGAAGCCACGCTTGACCCAGACGATCTTGCCGCCCGTGCCCGTCACGATGCGGCCCGACGGCCAGGTCGGCGAGTAGACGCCGTTCAGCGTCTGCTTGTTGCAGTGTGTGAGGGAACGGAGCGTGAGCGTGCGGCCGTTGAGGTAGAGATAGCCCTCCAGGCCCGCGGGGAAATCGAAGTCGCCGATCGCGGAATCGACTATCACCACCCCACGGCCGCCGCGGCGAATGACGTACGGGATGTTCCACAGCGCCTTGACATTGCCCGGATAGTTTGTCGGGACAAGATCCGTGATGCGGTAATAGCCGCTCAAGTCGTTGTCGATGACGACTTGGGCCGATTCCTCCGCGCGGCTCTTCAGGTAGACCGTTCCCGCACCCGCCGTGGGAACCGCGTTGTCGGTGAGGGTACGTCCGCCATACGCCGTGATCGATCCCGTGAAGGCGCTGAAGTCGTCCGCACCGCTCTGCGTCACCGCGACGCGTCCGCCGCCGCCGGGCGCACTGTTCACGACATTGCCGCCGTTCGCGGCGATCTTGCCGGCGCCTTTGAGGCGATGCGTCGAGATCCAAACGCTGCCGCCCGCGGAATTGTACCAGTCGCCGGCGTTGACGTTCGCCGTCACCTCGCCGTTCACCGTCATCGTGCCCTTCACGTCGATGCGGAGCGACCCGCCGGGGTTCTTCGCGGAGTAGGTCGCGTTGCCGCTGGAGCCCAGCGCCGTCGGTTCGGTGATGGATCCATAGCACGGAAGGGTGGCCGCAAGAGAATCACTGCCGTGGCGTCCGCCATGCGTGCCGCCCGAGGTGTGGCGCGCGGGGCCGCCGGCGCCCGCGCCGCTCGAACCGCCGCTGACGGCCTTCCAGCCCTTGCTGTCCGCATGGATGCGGCCGCCCTCCTCCACCGTGAGGTCGCCGTGTACCGTGAGGAACAGGCGACGGAAGAGCGAGACGTCGTTCGGATCGGTGCCCACGACGTAGCTGCTGTTGGTCGAGTGCGAAATCGCCGCGCCCGGGCGGACGAACACGTTGTTCGAAACGACGACCGGCACGTTGAACTCCAGCGTTCCCGCGGCCGCGTCCAGCGATTCGCAGACGTGGATCGAGCCCGCGCCCCAGAACGAAGCCTCCGCGCCCGCCGCCGTCATGATGTCGTAGACCGTCTCGGCCTCGGCGACGTCGATCTTGGCGCTGCCGTCGATCATGAGGCGGGTCTGGGCGTCCGGACGCGCGTTGCCGGACCAGTTCTGCGGCTCGGCAAAGTCCGTCGTTCCCGCGCCGCCGGTCCAGCGCGCCGTCTTCACGTCGAAGATCCAGTGGGTGTTGTTGCCCCCGTTCTCGGCCGGGCTGCCCGCGACAACCGCGAGCCCGGACGAGGCGTCCGAGTCGCTCACCGCGACGCCCTCGACGCGCGCCAGCGCGTTCGCTTTGAGGCTCCAGGCCTGACCCGGTGCCGCGCTCGCGAGAACGAGCCCCGCCGTTCCGCCCGGCGTCGTGCCGTTCAGCACCCACTCGTTCGCCTCGTAGACGGGGCCGGGCGCAAAGGAGAAGGCTGCCGCCGCCTGCGGCTCGGCCGTGAAGGCGGCAGCCCTGAACCCGCCCGCAAACGCCACCGAGCCGGAGGCCTTCCCGACGACGAGGTCGTGGAAGGCCGCATTGCCGAGATCCGCCGTCATGGCGCCCTCCTTCGCCAGCACGAAGGCGGAGTCCGCCGGCGTGAACGTTCCGCCCGTTATCTTGACATTGCCCTGCGCCGTGACCGTCTGCGAACCTTGCGCGATCAGTGTGCCGGCCAGTACGAACGCGTTGGTCGAATCCAGCGCATTGGTCACGGTAAGCGAATAAGTCGCGAGATCGAGCGAGGCGCCCGCCTCGATCTCCAGGATGTTCAGTTCCAGCGACTCCGCCAGTGCCGGCCAGTTGTCCGCGCCCGCAGCGATGAGAATGCGGTCGGTTCCCGTGGGCATGCGCTGCGGTGTCCAGTTGAGCGGGTCCGCCCACGTGGAGCTGGTTTGGCCGTTCCAGGTTAACGTGGCGCCTGGCACGACTTCGTCGGCGAAGAGCCACTGGTGATTGTCGCCTGAATCCACGCTCGCCACTGCGGAGACGGTGAGCGCGCCGTGCGAGGCGTCCGAACGCGCCACGTCGACGTGCCGCACCTCGGCCTTCGCCGTGGCGTCAAGTGCCAGCGCCCAATCCTGTCCCGCTGTTTCAGGGCGCAGCACGATGTTCTCGCCGTCGCCCGCGCCGCCGAGCAGCGTCAGGGTGCCGCCGGGACCAATGCCCATGAGCGAACCCGCGTCCGTCGCGAACTTTAAGCTCTTGCCGGGCGTCGTGCAGCTGAACGCCGCGAAGGTGTTCGTGCCGCGCAGGGTGGAGGTCGCCGCGGCATTGGTCGCAATCACCGTTCCCGCCGCATGGCCGGCATCGGACGCCTCGCCGCGGAAGTCCCCGTGGTTCGACCAGTCGCCGCCGAAGACGATGGTGCTGTCCTGCTGCACGCGCACGTTCGCGCCGTTGGTGATGAGGACGTTCGCGACGGCGACGTCGACGACGGCCGTGGAGATCTCTGTCTGCGTGCCGTAGGTGCAGCCGCCGTTGTCGAAGACCAGCAGGCCCCCGTCCTCGGCGTCGTTCGCGAGGTGGTAGTAGACCGAGCCGCAACCGGAGCGGATGACGCCGAGATTGTCCCTGCCGCCATAGGCGTGCACCGTGCCGGCGAAGCTGTCGAAGGTCTCCTCCGGGTCCGTGAGGTACAGCGCGATGCGTCCGCCGCCGCCGGAGTAGTAATTGTCTTTGGCCTTCGCGCCGTCCGCATTGATCTCTCCCGAACCGCGCAGCCTCTTCGCCGTAAGCCAGATCGAGCCGCCCGCCCCCACGGAATAGTTGCTGTCGTTGCCCGTGGCCTTGACCGTGCCGTTGACGGTGAGCGTGTCTCCAACCGTCAGACGCATGGCGCCGCCACCGCGGGGGTCCGAATCGTTGAGGCGTCCCCCCGAGCCGATGTTCGTCGGTTTGCGCACGCTGCCGTAGCAGACATTCGTCGCCGTGTCGAGATAGGCGAGACCACCGTGGGAAGCGCCTTTCGTCAGACCGCGTCCGGGACCGCACTTGCCAAGGTAGCCGAGCCCGCTGACATCCACACACCCATTCGAATCGACGGTAAGGTTGCCTGTAACTCCCAGGTTGAGGCGCCAGTTGCGGTCCACATATCGGTTGCCCGTGTGCAGCATGGCGCCGCCCTCCAGCACGTGGAGATCGCCGTCGTAGGTCCAGTCGAAATCGACGAGCAGACGCCCGCCGGAACCGAACGCCAGCCGGTCCGCCCCCGCCGCGGCGCCGATGGAATGGAGCCCGGAGCCCGGCTTGAAGACGGCAATGGTCGTATTGGTGAGCGCGTAGCCGGAGGGCAGGAGCAAGGTGCCGCTCAGAAGCACGATGTACGAATTCGCAGCCGCTTGGCCGACCACTTCGCGGAAGGTGACGGTCGTGTCGGCTGCGATGCCGAGATAGGCGCCGTTCGTGAGCGTGACGCGCCCGAAGTCGTAGGTGGAAGGTCCGCACGAGGCCGAAAGCTCCGTCGCATAGAGGCGGTAGTCGATGGTGGCGCTGTCAATGTATACCGTCGAACGCATGGTGCCGCTGCCGCGGATGGCGAGCTCGCCCCTGCCGTTGTCCGCCGGCTTCTCGAAGTAGATGGTTCCGGGATAGCCAAAGCTGCTGGCGCTCGTCACGCCGCCCGTCGCAGTCACATCGCCAGTGAAGCCGGAAAAGTCCGCACCTGTGTCGGTCACGCGCACGGCGATGCGTCCGCCGCCGCCGCTGCCCGCGGTTGCCGCCCTTCCGCCGCATGCGGAGATCATGCCCGAGCCCGTCAGCGTTCCGGCCCGCACGTTGACGCTGCCGCCTGCCGAAGCGTAGTAGCCGACGCTCGGGAAGACGTCGGAACACAGCGCGCCGTTCAGCGTCAACTGTCCGCCGACGGTCAGATGCAGTGCGCCGCCGCCCCTCGGATTCGACCCCCAGGAGCCGGAGCCGATGGTGACGGGATCCTTGGCATCGCCGTAGCAGACTTGCGGTGGGTTGGAGCAGGGCTCGCCCTTGCCGCCGTGGGCCGCGCCGCTGCCGTTCGCGGGCGAGCCGTTGCCGGGTCCCTGCGCCGGCAGGAAACCGTTGGTCGACACGTCGAGTGTCACGCCCGCGGCGACCGTCATGTCGCCGCCCACGACCGCGCGCAGCGCATAGATGCCGCGGCCCGTGCGCCAGCCCGGCTCGTATTTGGTGAAGGACGGGTTCGCTTTGCCGACCCACCGGCCAGAGAGAAGGGTCGCGTTGCCCGCGATCGTCAGCGCCGTGTCGTTTGTTCCGAACTGTTTCTGGCCGTGGACGGTCTGGATCGCCCCCGCCCACATGTCGCGCGTGCCGGTCGGGATGGTGACCGTGCCTGTGTAGTTGCTCTGCGACCAGGAGGCGAGATGGATGTCGTCGAGGTCCCACGTCATGTCCGCGTTCGCGGCATTCGCGTCGATGACGATTGCGGCGCCGCCGCTGCAAGCGCCGCGTCCGCGGCCGGCCCGACCGCCCAGTTCC
>CAYVKQ010000164.1:1488-6755 GCA_964451945.1 uncultured Lentisphaerales bacterium | reverse complement strand
CTCGACCGGGCGGCGGGCGGCCTTCCGTTCGCCGTGCGCCCGTTTCTCGTCGAGCATGCGCGCCTTCTGCCGCCGCGAGCGCCGCCGCTTCTGCCGCCGGATTTTTTCAGCCGCCTGGCGGCGCGCCGAACGCTCGCCCTCGATCCGTTCCAGCAGGCGCCCGGCAAGCAGGCGCCGCGCCAGCCAGCGGTTGACCTCGCGCGACCGGGTCGCCTGGCATTTGACCACCGTCTGCGTCGGCAGGTGGCGCAGCAGCACGGCCGACGAGGTCTTGTTGACCTTCTGTCCGCCCGCGCCCGAACCGAGGACGAACCGCTCGTCGAGATCGGCGTCGTCGACCCCCGCGCGCACAAGGTTATCCCTGATCCTGGCGATCGATTCGGGTTTGAGATAGGGGTGGTCCATGGGAGAGAGCCTGCCGGGCGGGGTCGCCGCCGTCGAAAAGGCCGCATCACGTTTCGAGCGACAGGCCAGCTACGGCGGCGCCGATCACGGGGGCTTCGTCGACGTGCAGCAATTGGTAGAAAATGCCGTGTCCGCCGAGAATGCGCCGCAGGTGTTCCTCGACCCGCGACTTCAGCGAGGCGGTGAGGGTGCGGTAGAAGGTCGAGCCGTCGACCGTGATGCAGACGGGGTGGAGCGGGTCCCGCCCCGCGCCCGTCTTGATGACCGCCGCCGCGATGTTGACCGCCGTGAACAGCGCGGCGCGCGCGTAGAGCGGCGTGCAGAGGGTGATCGCGCTCCGGCGGTCGTCGTCGGTCAGCGGCAGCGCCGCCAGCGCCCCGGAGGCGAGGAAGGGATTGTGGCAGAAATCGTCCAGGTCCTTGTTGGACAGCGCCGGCAGGGCGGCGAGCGCGGCGGCGGCGGCCGGCGAGAAGAGGCCCGCCGCGGCCGCCTCGCGCAGCACCGTCAGCCCGAGACCGCCCATGTAGCCGCCCGAGATCATCTTTTCGAAGAGGTAGCTGCCCGGGTCGCCGGTGGTGGCGTCGAACCGCTCGTCGAAGCGGCTGCGCGGCGCCCGCGCGAAGTTTCCCGATTCAACGTTGACCGCCATCCGTCCCCCGGGCGGCAGGCCCGGGACCTTGGCGATCGCCGCGTGGCGCTCGACATAGGCGGTGTTGGTGCCGGTCCCGAGGATGAACCCCACATAGGCCTCGTAGCGGCGCGACATCCCCGCGCTCCGCCCCGCCAGCAGCGTCGCGACGGTATCGTTGAGCACCACCATCCGCAGCCGCCGGCCGCGGGCGGCGAGACGGTCTCGCAGGCCCGAGCCGACGAGCGTGCCGACCACCTCGGGCGCCTGGATCTGCTTGGACCAGCGCACCAGGCGCGCGTCGCCGTCGGGAAGGATCTCCGCCTGGTAGGAGAAACAGAACCCGATCGCCTCCGCCTCGGACGCCACCGGCTCCACACAGGCTACCAGGGTGTCGTAGAACGCCTCTCCCGAAACCGGACCCTCGCTCCCGGGCATCGGGCGCTTGGCGAAGCGGCTGATCTGCGGCTCCCCCTGCGCATTGAACGAGACCAGTCCCACCCGCAGATGGGTGCCGCCGGCGTCGATGACGATCACCGGCTTGCCCGCGGGAACCGGCCTGCCGGTCGAAAGGTAGGCCGGGATCATGGGCAGCGACGACGCCCGCCCCGCCAACCCCGCCGCCATCTCACTCTCGAAATCGCGCAGCAGCGCCGCGACGTCGATTTCGCGGATCGAGAGCCCGTGCCGCTTGAGAAACGCTTCAGCCCGTTCCATCCTGACCTCCCCCTTTTCGGCCATCAGTGTAGGCGAACCGACCGCCCTGCGCAAGACCGGCGGGCGCGCAATCGTCGTTCACAGCTCCTCTTGTTTGCCCTCCCCCGACCAGTGCGCGTAGAACTCGGAGCCGTGCCACCTGTCGCGCAGCAGCGCCCGGTGGCTGGTCTCGGCCGAAACCCATTCCTCGGTGCGCGTCAGGCCGTAGGCCCTCCAGTCGTCGAAGAAGCGGTTGATCTCCTCCGCATCGTGCTCGTGCCGCACCATCGCCTTGTTCTTCAGCCGGACGTAGCGGACCGAGAGCCGCGCCCTGGCGACGCGCCAGTGCCGCAGGGCGTCGCCCGACACGGCCGCCTCGGCCTGGCGCAGCAGCGCGTCGAGCCGCTCCAGAATCTCTTCCCGGTACAGCGGCAGGGCGGTTTTCTCGTTGAAGCCGACGTGGATGTTCTCGCGCTCGGCCGTGTCGCACAGCAGGTTGATGTAGTCGCGGACGTACGGCGCCGCGGCCCCGTAGTAATGGTCCGTGAACTCCCGGATATGGCGTCCGACATCGGTGTCGGCGTCCCAGAGCAGCTTCGCGATGACGTAGGCGCGCAGCTCGTTCAGGTCCGAGCCCCCGCCGACCGACCCGTTCCCCTGCGCGAAGACGCCCCGGACGTTGTTCGCGACGAAGGCGCGCATGTTGGGCTGCAGGCTCCGCCAGTTGGGGAAGGGCGCCGGATAGTGAGTGAACGAGGTGGTGTAGTCCCAGATGTAGACGCGGCCGCACCAGTTGCCCCAGTCGTGCAGGTCCTTGACGAAGGACGACCGCGAGCCGTCGGGGCGCGCCACCGACCGGTCGGCGCCGCACGTCTCGAACGGATGGGCGAAGCAGCACTCGATGGAGCACAGCCGCACACAGACGTTGTGCCGCGGCCGCGTGATCCGCGGCACGGGCCGCGTATACGTGTAGGCGAGCGTATCGAACACGACGCCGGGAAACTCGGGTTCGAGCCGTTCGGCGATCGCGTTGACAAAGCGGAGCAGGGCGCCCGCCGGGCTCCGCTCCTCCTCGTCGACGGCGCGGCAGGCCGGACATTCGCAGTTGTCGCGCCAATCGTTCTGCGAAACGGACACGATGCGGGCCTGCGGATTGGCCAGAAGCGCGCTGCGCACGCTTTCCGTCGCGATGTCCAACACGTCGCGGTTCGTCAAGCACAGCTGGGAGCGGTGGCGCGCGACCAGCCGTTTTCCACCGACCATCGAGAAGTATTCGGGATGCGTTTCGCCGTAGACCGATCGGGGGACAAGCGCGTCGAAGGTGTGGACGAACCCTTTCGCGTACTTCATGGCGCCGCCGTGTTGTTCGCGGATCGGCGCAAAATGGCCGTTGATGCGCGACTTCACGGCGAAACGGCTGTAGCGGGTGAATTCGCCGTAGTTGTGCTCACGGTATTCCAGCCGCGGCACCTCGCGGATGTCGAGGTCGGGCAGGGGCAGGGTCGTGGCCGTCGGCACCCGCTCGCAGGTCGCGGTGAAAAAGCGGCAGCCGAACTGCTCCAGCAGCTCGTACACGCCGTAGATGACGCCGCGCTTGCCGCCGGTGACCGCGATGTCGGCGCCGACGGTCTTCACGCGGAAGCCTTCGTCCCCGAGCCCCGTGTCCGCGACGCCCAGCTCGGCGGCGGCGCCGCCCAAGGCAATCCGTCTGCCCGCGCAGGGGCCTTCGACGACCTCGAACGCCGCGCCCGTCATGCGCTCCAGGTAATAGCGCAGCTCGGACGCCGCGTAGCGCTCCTGCTCCGTCGGGTGCGCCGGCAGCGCGATCGTCATCTGCGCCTGCTGATCGTGCGCAATCGGATGGCGCGACGGATTACGGTTCATGCCGGTCTTCGGTGACTCTGTGCTCATCCGTGGTCTCCTTTTTCAGCCCGGAAGGGGGGGGCATTCATCGCAATTCCAACACTGGCGCGATAGGTTCTTCGGGGTCGGGGTCGGTATCGGAATCGGGGTCGTAATGTCTTGGGTTTTGTCGATACCGATACCGACCCCGACGCCGATGGTTGCATCTCCGAAATTGCCGGGGGCCATTCATGCAAACGCGACGTTCAGCACGGACTCCACCCGGTCGGGACGCAGCGGAATGAATACCCACTTTCCTTCAGGCTCAAAAACCGGTTCCGGCTCCTGCCTGAGTTCTCCTGCCAAATACCGCTCATCCTCAAAACGGAGCCCATGGTAGGAAGCACTCTTGAAAGCAAGCCCTGCCGGAATGGGGATTCTGAACGCCCACGTGCAACCGGGCAGGCGGCGGGCGAAGATCTCCACGGAGAAGAGGTGCCGGTCCCCGTCCCTGGATTCCTTCTGGACCAGGCTGATCGCCTTCCGGTCGCGCCAGAGCAGGCAGCGGGCGCGGCGGAGTTCTTCGAAATCTCCCGTGCCGCTCCAGGCGAACACGAGGACGGCATCCTTCGATTCGGCATTGGCGGCCTGCAGGACGGCAGTGCATGGCAGCCCCGGATGATAGTTTCCCGGAAACCGCTCCCGCCCCATGGGGAACAGGCGGAGCAGTTTGTAGACGGGCGACATCGGGGCTGCCGGCGTGGCGCCGTAGTTGAGCAGGGTGTTCGTCCACGGATCCTTGAGCTGGAACCATTTCGATTCGTCGAAGAAACTCAGGCAGTGGCAGTGGCCGTAGCCGTATTCCGTCGCCGTGGCGGGGAAGCCGCGTCCCCGCATGCCGTACCGCAGGCGGTCGTAGTAGGCCGCGTAGAGCCGGGCATCGAACACTTTGTTGACATAGGGATCGGCCGGAACCTCGCCTTCGGCGATCAATCCCCGCTCCTTCAGGCCGCGGAGACCCGAAGCCCAGTTGTCCAAGTGGCGGGCGGCCCCCCGCTCCTCCGCGGCCCGGACCAGCTCCTCGGCAATGCGCTGGCTCCACTCGTAGTCGAACGCCTCCTCGCCCACCGGATGCGCGCCGAAGAAGGGACCCCCGCTGTGCATGTCCAGCCAGAGCTCGGGCTTGAACGCGTCGAGCACCCGTTCCTTGATGGCGGCCGCGTCGGGCTCGACCAGGTTGTCCACCAGCCAGACACGGTTGTTGTGGATGGTGCGCGGATCGTCCACATTGGGATTGGCGAAGGGAATGACGAGCACGGTGTAGGCATCGAGCCATTGCCGGCCCTCGCCGAACAGAAGCTCCCGCATCAGGTACAACGCCGAGACCCCGGAGTTCTCCCAATGGTGCAGGCGCCCGGTCACGAAGAGGTTCTGCTTTTCACCGGCCGGCACATTCCGGTTCGTGAGGATGAACAGCTTGATCTCCCGGCCGCTGTCCGGGAACGTGTAGATGCTTTCGACGGAAACGAGATCGGGGAAAAGCGCGGTCAGCCCCTCGCCCATGAACACGGCGTAGCAATACTCGCCGTACAGCCCGCGCATGGCCAGCGGGAAAAAGCGAAGCGCCTCGCAGGAGACCTCCGGCCCCAAGCCGTTGGTGGTGGCGCCCTCGCCAAAGCGGGCGGCGGCCAGCAGC
>CAYVKQ010000164.1:0-1478 GCA_964451945.1 uncultured Lentisphaerales bacterium | reverse complement strand
AGGGTGGGGACCAGCTCGATCTCATCTTTGGTGTATTCAAGGGAAACGGATTCGACGACCTCCTCCGTGTCCCCCTTTTTCACACAGATGTCGTACCCCCGCTTTTCGCCGGGGACGAACAGGAACATGCCCGCGTGGCACCGCGCATGGTCGTTCCACGCCAGCGGCCCGTCGACATCGCCGCGGACATGCACCGGACTCCCCCGCGGCGCGGCATCGGTCGTTACTAGATGCGTGGAATATTCGTCGAGGCGCTTGCAGAACCCCTTGCTTGCAGGTGTGGCACGGGCATCTTGCCCGTGTTTCATGGGCGGGACGCCCATGCCACGAGAAGTTTTGCAGGAACCTCCGTTGATCGTTCGCCGAGCAGTCATCCGTATCGCTTTTCTGTGCGGCTTCCGCAAAGCCGCATATGGGACAGATGCCTTCCGGACACCCGTTCCTCCAACTCCCGTTCACCTGATGAAGATGGACGTTCCGACGGGCGGGAACCGGCCCCAGTAGATGGTGCCTGCCTCGGCGGCAATCTGCGAACCCAACTGGGTTCCGCCGGACACGTTTATGGCGATGTTCGTGTTGCCGTTCGCGTCCAGGATGTCGAAGACCGCCGCCCAGATCGCGACACGGCCGCCGCCGCCGGCGCCGAAACTGTGTCCGGTCTCGGAACGACCTCCCTGTGCGCCGATCTCGCCCGTTGCGGACGTGAACCTGCGCGCCATCAGGTAGACCGAGCCGGCCGCGCTCGCCGCATACCAGTTCCTGTTTTC
The DNA here is from genome assembly GCA_964451945.1 of uncultured Lentisphaerales bacterium. GTDB lineage: Bacteria > Verrucomicrobiota > Kiritimatiellia > RFP12 > JAAYNR01 > JAAYNR01. The sequence goes on along the minus strand of CAYVKQ010000164.1, from coordinate 711 downwards.
GGCATTTCCCTGCGCAATCGCGCGCCCGTTGAACGTCATTGCGCGGTCTGCCTGCACGATGATGGCGCCTCCGCCGGGGTTGGTCAGGTTGTTCGCTGCGCTGCCGGAGCCGGGAGCGACCGGCATTTCCATGGAACCGTAAGGTGGCTTGATATACTGGGCATAGGACGACGACGTGGCGCCGCCGCGGCCGCCGTGCGAAGCGCCCACATACTGGCTCGCGGGATAACCGATGCCGTAGGTGGCGCCATAGCCTGTGCGGTAGGCGTCCAGCGTCGCTCCCCGCTCGCAGACGAAGGACCCGGCCGTGAAATGGGGAACCGATCCGTTGGACGCATGCGAATGGGCATACGCGACGGTGTTGGACTCCATGGTCCACGTGCCTCCAACGGTCACCCGGGCGCCCCAGGGCTGGTCCACCCCGTTTGTCGCCATCGCCCAGACGCGAAGCTGCGAGGCATTGATCGCGGTGGCCTGTCCGTGCGCCGTCATTCGGAAATCGCCGCCGACGCTGAACAGCCCGCCCTGGAGGCGGAGCGTTCCGCCGCGCAAGGTGCAATCGCCGGCGATGCTCGCCGTGGCGTTCGAAAGGATCAGCCCCGCCGCGCGTCCGTGGCCGCCCGTCACCGTCAGGGAGCCCGCGATGCCGAGTTGCAGCGCATGGCCGGGGAGGGCGAGAGTGCCGTCCAGCAGGACGGATCCCGGCACGGC
>CAYVKQ010000163.1:0-6873 GCA_964451945.1 uncultured Lentisphaerales bacterium | reverse complement strand
CGCCATGCCGACGGCCTCCTGGTCACCGGACCGGTCGCGCAAAACATGGCGCTGGCGCTGAAGAAGACCTACGACGCCGTGGCCGAGCCGCGCATCGTCATCGCCGTCGGCGCCTGCGCCATCTCGGGCGGACCCTACGGCGGCCACAGCCAGGTCGCCGGCGGCGCCGGCGCGGTCGTGCCCGTCGATCTCTACATCCCCGGCTGCCCGCCACACCCGCTCACCATCCTCGACGGCCTGCTGCGCCTGATCGGCCGCATCGCCGACGCCCCCGCAGCGGCTGACGTAGCCCGACTTTCTCAACTGGGGGATATGGATGGATGCGGCTCGGATCAGGCTGAATGACGCCCCGGTGCGAAGGACCCAGGGGGGCCGCTGTTGCACGGCGGTCAGGGCCGCGCCCCGCCGTCCTGTCCTGTAGCCGCGGTCGATGACCGCGGCCATCCTGCTCCGCCCACCCCGGCCGCGGTCGGCGACCGCGGCTACAGCAACGCCATTCCCATCCGCCAAGCCGAGCCCTGCCGCCGCTACCCTGCCGCGCTGCCCGGGGCGCGACTCGGGGGCGGCGGCAACAGACCTCTGTCGCAGACACCCGGGTCCCCTGCACGGCCCCTTCCGCACCCCCTCGCTCCCGTACCCCTATCTTGCCGATTGCGCTGCTCAAGGGCGTTGTCATGGTCGATCCGGAGCGTCGGGGATCATGCGCACACCGGGGATGACGCCGGGACGCCTAGGCTCCGGAGCCGCCTCCGGAACTTCCTGCGGCTGCTGATCGCTTCAGGTTTCTGACAGCGGTGATGGCGCGGTTCATTCTGCGGAACCGCAGCACGCCGAGGATTCCCGTGATGATGCCGGCCGGCACGCAACCGACGCCGAAGGCGAAAAACCAGGCTTGTTGCGAAAAGTGCATGATCGAGGCACCGGCAAGAAGCAAGGCGACGGCGGAGCGCAGATAGGCCAGCAGCGTCCGCTCGTTCGCCAGCAGCGTCCGGTCAACGGCCAGTTCATCGCGGAGGATCAGATCGTCCTTCACGAATCTCGTGTACGGTGTGTCGCCCATTCCATTCTCTCCTCTGTGGTGACTGAACTGCCGTCTCTAGGTTCATTGTCGCGGAGTCGGAGGGATGCCTCCGGTAACCCTGCGGTAGTAGGCGCCGACCACCGCCTCGTAGCCCGGTGGGATGTCGTCCCGCAGCCCCGACCAGAGCTCGCCGGCCTCGCGGCGCGACAACCCGGCGGTTTCGCGCCGCACCCGCTCGGCTGCTCCCACCGCGGCGCGCGCGTCGCGCACGCGGTCGACCGCCGCGTCGAACGTCTGGCGGATGACCGCGCCGTCGCCCCGCAGCGCCGCCTCCTCCAGCCCGCGCATGTGCGCCACCGAGGCACCGAGGTCGCCGGAAGGGAGTCCGCGCGCCCGGAGATGGAGGGAGAGACGCTCCGCCTGCTGGCGGATTTCGGCCTGTTTTCCCGCCAGCCGCTTCATCGCGTCCAGACGCGGCACGCTGCCGGGGCCGCGCAGCCCTTTCTCGCCGAAGCCCGAGAGCTTGCCGCCACCGGAGGCGCCGCCACTGTCTTTCTCCGACTTGTCGTCGACCCGGCCCGTCTCGAACGGGGTGTCGCTCAGCCGGCTCGGCGTCTGTCGGCCGTCTTTCCCCTCGGCCGCGCTCTCGACCATCTGTCCGGTGCTGCGTCCGGTCCTCCCCTCCCCCGAACGACCGCCGACCTCCTGTTGGTTCGGCAGCAGGTTGCCGGTGACCCCCTTGGCGCCCATGCTGGAGATCGGACCGTCCATCGCGTCCCAACCGGCGCCCTTGTCGATGGAGTCGATCCAGCCGCTCGTCACATCCTCGACGTCCTCAGTCATTGCCTCTTCCCGGTCGAGCAGCTCGCCGACGATGTCCTCCAGCTCTCCCGGAAGCTCGGCCAGCGGCGCATCGGGCGTGGCCGCCGGCTCCTCCATCAACCACTTCAGGTAGTCCGGCTTGTCGGGAAGCCACCGTTCGAGGTTGTTGACCAGCTCTTCGGCGTTCTCCAGCCCCGACTGTTCGAGCGGTACCGCGAGCTCGACTTTTTTTGCATACAGCTCTTCGGCCGCTTTCTGCACATCCTGCCACACCTCGTTGAACTCGTCGGCGAGCGAGCCGTCGGCGAAATCCTGCAGTGGATTCTTGGCGAGGTCGTTGAGCTTGTCCTTGAGGAAGGCGGCCCACTTGGCCTCTTCGCGGGCGAGCTGCCCGAGAATGTCGAGTTCCTCCTCGCTCAGGTCCTCGGGCTTGCGGTCGGCGAGCCGGCGGCTCTGTTCGACGATGCGCCGCTGGACGTGGAGAAAGTCGGCGAGCAGGTCCTGCAGCTCGCGGGCGCGGTCCTCCGCCGTTGCTGCGGGCGGCGGCGAAACACCGTCCTCGGCGGCCGCCTGGCGCTGCCGCGCGTTCGCGGCGACCCGCCCCTGCAGTCGGATCAACTCGTCGAGAATGTACGATTGCCGTTCGGCCAGGGCGCCCACACGGTGCGCACGCGTCTCCGCGGGCTCCGCCTCCAGGGCGGGGATCGACGCCAGCGCCCACCCCATCTCCAGTTCGACCACGGTTTTCAGGCGTTGGTGAGCCGAGGCATGCGCCTCGTCGGCTGCGGTTTGCGCAAGCGCCTCCTGTCCATGCGCGCGGGCGGCGGTCTGCGCCGCGGTTATCCCCTTGGCATGCTGCGGCACATGGGCGGCGCGCACCGCTTCGTCCAGGTGAAGCTCCAGGTTGCGCGTCAGGCCCAGGGCCCGCCGCTGTTCGTTGATCGCCCGCTGCAGGGCATCGATGCTGCGACGGGCGTCGCCTTCGTCGGCGGCCAGCGACTCGGCCGGACGCCGCACCCGCAGCAAGACCCGTTCGGCGGTGCCGGTCTGGCCGGCGAAATCGACCGCGTGGGCCGTCAGCGCATAGGCTTCGCCCGGCTGGAAAACCGCGCCGTCGATGACCAGGGCGCAGGTTTCGGCAACCTCGCGCAATCCCGGCGCCGGACCGTACTCCCAGCGCTTCGAGGCGACCGGCTCGCCGCTCTTGACGGCGCGCGCCGTGACGCCAAGTTCGCGCACGCCGAAGTCGTCTCTTCCCGAAAAGGAAAAGGAAGCGGTCTCGCCGGGCCATGCCAGCCGTTGCGGTTCCGTCTCGCCGGAAAGCGCCTCCGGCGGGGTATCGGGACGGACGGTCCGCAGCCCCTCGGCGACGACGCGTTCGCGGCCGTCCAAGACGGCGGCCAGCGTGTAGGCTCCGGAGGGGGCGCCGGTCCCGATCTCCAACTCGGCCGTCCAGGTGCGGCCGCGCGCCTGGCCGTGCAGCGGTGCCGCCTCCGCTCCGCAGTGCCAGCGCAAGGCCTCCGCGCGGCGGTCCAGCGTCACCGTCACCCGCGCGCGGCCGCCGCCGACGGCCTCCAGTGGCGCGGGCGGGCCCGGCGCGTGGATGGCCCCGCTTCCTGTGTAGGAGGGCGGCTGCACGACGAACGATCCATCGACGATCCGCGGCAGGGCGCGCACGTCGATCCGCAGCGCGCGCGAACAGGCGTCGCCGCTCCAGCACCGGAGGACCAGCGGTGTGCGCACCGCTTCAAGCTCCGCCGTGTAGCGGCGAACCGTGCCGTCCGTTCCGGCAAACGCCATGGGGCGCGTCTCCTCCGCCATTCCTTCGCGGTGTCCCCGCGAAAGGCGGATTTGCGGCGTGTCGAAGCGGCCTTTCACGCGCGGTTCGCCCGCGCGCTGCCGCACCGCCGCGTGCAAGGTCACCGTGTCGCCCTCGTACACCACCGTGCGCCCGGAAGGCTCCAGCGCGACCATCAGGTCGCTGGGCGGCGGGATGTCGGCCCAGGGGCGGGACAACCGCCGCAGGGCAGTCCCCGCATGGTGGGGCCATACCGCGAAATAGAGGGCGGCGGCGGCGGCGCAGACCGTGAAGGCCGCCGACACGCGCCGCAGGCGGCGGGGCTGTCGGAGCGCTTGCGGCCGCGACGCCCCGGCCTGGCGGATCCCCTGCGCGACGACCGCCTGCGTCAGGTCGCGGGAGACCCCGACGGCGTCCGCCCCCTCGAGCTGGCAGGCGTTGATCAGCGCATTGTCGGCGATGCCGTGCGCCTCTTCCAGCGCGCGCGCCACCCGTTCGGGGGGCATGCGCCACAGCCGGGGGCGCACGATGCGCTTCCACGCGCAACCCGCCGGCAACGCGACGGCGGCCAGCGCCAGCACGCTGCGGGCAGCCCCCGACAGCCGCAGCAAGTGGTCGAAAACACACGCCGCGGCGATGCACGCCACCGCCACGGTGGCGCATGCCGCGGCTTCACAGGCCAAGCGCGCGCGGCATGCCTGCCGTCCCCATCCCGCCAACTGTGTCCGCAAAGCGGTCATGGAATGACAGTACCACATTTCGCGATTACGCGTAAAAGGTTCGTTTGCGGCTTTACGCCGGTCAGGGAATTCTGCATAATGCCCGTACTGAAGCACGGGGGCAACATCTGCCTGGGGCAGGGTTTCTGCGGAGATACGGATGATGGATTCATGGATGGAACACTTGAGCGGACTGGCGGCGGCAAACAGCCTGGTCGATTCGGCATTGTACGCAAAATACGACGTCAAGCGCGGGTTGCGCGATCTGAAGGGAAAAGGGGTCCTGGCCGGACTCACGCGGATCGGCGATGTGCAGGCCAAAACCATCGTCGACGGCGAACCGGTTCCCGCTCCCGGCCGTCTGATCTACCGGGGAATCGACATCGCCGACCTGGTCAGCGGTTTCCTGTCGGAGAACCGCAGCGGGTTCGAGGAGACCTGCTACCTGTTGTTGTTCGGCGAGCAGCCGGCGCGCGGCGAACTGGCCCGTTTCGAGCGGTTCCTGGCCGACTGCCGCGCGCTGCCCGGCGATTTCGTCCACGACTCCATCCTCAAGCTGCCCAGCCGCGACGTCATGAACGCGCTGGCGCGGACCGTGCTGGCGCTCTATGCGACCGACGGGAACCCCGACGCCACCGACATTCCCAACGTGCTGCGCCAGGTGCTCACGCTGATCGCCACGTTCCCGCTGTTCGCCGTCTACAGCTACCAGGCCCATGCCTACCAGTACAAGAACAAGAGTCTCGTCATCCACAGCCCCGATCCCGAACTGGGGACGGCCGCCAATTTTCTCCACATGCTCCGCCACGACAGCGCCTACACGCCGCTCGAGGCGCAGTTGCTCGACCTGGCGCTGGTGCTGCACGCCGAACACGGCGGCGGCAACAACTCCTCGTTCACCACGCACGTCGTGACCTCCAGCGGCACCGACACCTATTCGGCGATCGCCGCCGCGCTCGGCTCGCTCAAGGGGCCGCGCCACGGCGGCGCCAACATCAAGGTGGTGCAGATGTTCGACGACCTCAGGCGCACGGTCGGGGACGCGGCGGATGACCGCGCGGTCGAGGACTACCTCGGCCGGTTGCTGAACAAAGAGGCGTTCGACCGCAGCGGACTCATCTACGGCATGGGGCACGCCGTCTATTCGGTCTCCGACCCCCGCACGCTGGTGCTTCGCGGCCATGTGCGCCGTCTGGCGCGGGAGAAAGGGATGGAGGCCGAGTTCGACCTGTACGAGAAGGTCGAACGCCTCGCGCCCGAGGTCATCTCCAGCCGGCGGAAGATGTACAAGGGGGTCAGCGCCAATGTCGATTTCTACTCCGGCCTGCTGTACCGCCTGCTGGAGATTCCGCAGGAGCTCTTCACGCCGCTCTTCGCGGTGGCGCGCATCGCCGGCTGGAGCGCGCACCGCATCGAGGAGATCGCGAACGCCGGCAAGATCATCCGCCCCGCCTATCAAAGCGTGGTGGAACATGTTTCCTACGTCCCGCTGGCGCAGCGCCGGCCGGCGCAGCGGTAGACGGGTACCCTATGGCCATCGGGCGGAGCGAACGCATGTTCCGGTTCTGCGCGGCGGTCGCGCTGCTGCCGCTCTGCGTCGCCGTCACCGGCGCCGCGCGCGACATGCTGGCGGCCTCGGTCGCCGCCAGCGACCGTTTTCTCGTCTCGGTTCTCGCCCTGGCCGGCGGGGGGATCGCCTGGGCCTGCGTCTACACCTTTCTGCCGCACCCGGTGCGGACGTACATCTTCGGCCACGAGCTGACGCACGCGATCTGGGGAATGGTCTTCGGCGCGCGCTTCAGCAACCTGAAAGTCGGCGCCTCGGGCGGCAGCGTGCGTCTGACCAAGACCAACACGCTGGTCACCCTGGCGCCCTATTTCTTCCCCTTCTACACCATGCTTCTCGCCCTCGTCTGGTTCGTACTGGGGAGGTTCGCCGATCTTTCTCCGTTCCTGCCGTTGTTTCTCTTCCTCGTTGGCGTGACGTGGAGCTTCCACATCACCTTCACGCTCAACAGCCTGTTGATCCGCCAGCCCGACATCGCCGCCTGCGGACGTTTTTTCTCGTATGTGCTGATCTACCTGCTCAACGTCGCGGGAATCGGGTTGTGGATTGTCTGCGCGACGCCCGTGTCCGACACTGCGCTGGCCGACGCGCTGGGAATCCATACCTTGCGCGCGTATGCGTGGACAGGCACCATGCTGCAACGGGCAGTGCACCCGCTCGCGAGAATGCTTGGGCAGTGGTGCCGGATGTGATACATTCGACGCCAACCTTCGGGGAAGTGCCGCCATGGAAATCCGCGTTGAAAAACTGACCGACGCTTCGCTGCTGCAGCGGGCCTGCGCCATCACCATGGGCAGGGAGTCGAGCAAAGCGACGCTCGAAGCGCTGTACGCCTGCGAGCACTCCCCCGTCCGCACCCAGCTTTTCTGGGTCGAATTGCGCTCGATCCCTAGTTTCGTCAGCGTCCATCTCGTCCGCCACAAGGTCGGCGTCGAACACTTTGTGC
>CAYVKQ010000162.1:0-6934 GCA_964451945.1 uncultured Lentisphaerales bacterium | reverse complement strand
TGGGGCGTTTTCCCAACGTGTTACTGGTCCGAACCCCACCAGATCCATCCCCATCCCCAGCGCCTCGGCGCGCAGCCTGTCCGTCATCACCCGATCCGCCATGTGTCGCTCCTTTGGATCCGCGCCGGGAAGCCCAGTCGGCCGGCCAGATCGCCCAGCGCCGGCCCCTCGCGTTCTGGGTTGTCGAACACGAGCAGGTTCAGCAAGTCCAGCGCCTTGTGCACCGACTGTACCGGCCTGTCGCAGGCACTCACTGGTTTCCCACCATGCGGAAAGTTCTTTTGCGATATGAAATCACAGCGGCGGGCGTCCGTCAAGCCGCGGACCTGCCATGGTTTGACATTGTCCGGACGGACCGGGTACACTTTTCGCTACGGATGATGCGGGCGGACTCGTCCATCGAGCCGGGGACGGTGATCGGCACGGAGACCGTGGCCAGATGCATGCAGCCAGTGGACAGACGGGAGAAAACGCGGTTCGCGCGGGTGCCCGGGGCGCCGTCATGCGGGCGGTCACGGCGGCTGCGGCGCTTTGCCTGGCCGGCTGCCGCGGCGGCGCGGTGGCCGACGCCCCCGAAAAGGCGGTGGCGGAGGGGTGGCGCTGGTACGGGCTCGGCGAGTTTGGCCTGGCGGTGAAGGCGTTCGAGACGGCGCTGGCCGGGGCGGGAACGAACCGCGTGTGGCGGCAGCAGGCGCTCTACGGGCTGGGAAACACGTGGAACCTGCGCCGGCCGGGCGAAGATCCCGTCAAGGCGGACGCCTGCTACCGCGAGGGGATTGCCGCCGCGCCGGAGTCCGGTCTGGCCGCGTGGATCGCGCTGGCGCTGGCGCGGATGCGCGCCGCCCCCGTCGGCGGGGAGCCGGTCGACGCGGCGGTGCAGGAGGGGGCCTACCAGGAGGTGATCGACGCCTATCCCGGATCCGCCGCCGGCGAGGAGGCGTTTCTCCACCAGCAGGCGGCGCACCTGGAGGAGCCGCGGGCGGGACGGGCGGACGAGGTGCTGCGGCGGCTGGAGGCATTTCTGGCCGCGCACCCCGGGACGCCCTGGCGCGGCGCCGTCCTCGGTCTGGCGGCCCACTGCTGCCTGGTGCTCGACCAGCCCCGGCGCCGCGTCGATTTCCTGCTGCGGCAGCTGGAGGAGAACCGCGCCGCCGCCGCCGCGGGAACCCCGCCCGACAACCTGCTCCTTTACTGGTGGCTGGCGACGGCGGCCCAGTACGACCTCGGCGACTTCCCGCTGGCGCGCGATTTCTACGGCCGGCTGATCCGCGACTACCCGGTGGACCAGCGGGTCTTTCTGGCGAAGAAAGCGCTGCGCGCGATGGACGAGCAGGAGCGGGAGTGGCTGGCCGCCGGCGGGGAGGGGGGCGGATGAAGCGCGCCTGGACATTCGCGCAGAAGGCCTACCCCCTGCTGGCGGTGGCGGCCGCGTTCGCCTGGGCGGCGGGGACCATCCTGCTTCACCGGCGCCGGGAGACGCCGCCGGGAACGAACATCGAGCTGCGCATCGGCCACTGGCAGCTGGAGACGGGGGTGCGCGAGTCGCTGGAGCGGATGGCGGAGGAGTACGCCGCGCGCAACCCCGGTGTGCGGATCATCCAGGACGCCATTCCCGAAAGCACCTACGGCCAGTGGACGACCACGCAGCTCATGGGCGGCACCGCGCCCGACATGATGGAAGTCGGCTTGGGAATTCCCTATCACGTCCTGATCGGTTTCTACAGCCGCTACTTCACGCCCCTCACCGCCCATGTCAACAAGCCGAACCCCTACAACAAGGGGACCGATCTCGAACACGTGCCGTGGCGCAACACCTTTAAGGACGGCATGCGCACGGGCTATGTCGAAGACATCCAGGAGTACATGACCGTCAACCTTTCGCAGTTCGGCATCCGGGTCTTCTACAACAAGGACCTGCTGCGGCGGCTGACGGGGCTCGAAGAGGCGCCGCGCACCTTCCAGGCCTTCCTGGCGGCCTGCGAGCGGATCAAGCAGGGCGTCGACGACCAGGGGCGCCCCTACACGCCGATCGCGGGTTCGTCCTACCACATCAACATGTGGATCTCCTACATGTGCGAACCGCTCACTTCCGGCGCGGTGCGCATGGTCGACTTCAACCGCGACGGCGCGGTGGGCATCGACGAGCTGTTCGCCGGCTTCAAGACCGGCCGGATCGGCTTCGACTTCCCCCCGTTCGAGGCGCGGTTCCGGATGATGCGGCGGCTGACCGAGCAGTGCCAGGCGGGGTTCACCGGCCTGGGACGCGACGAGGCGGTCTTCCTCTTTGTGCAGCAGCGCGCCGTGTTTATCACGACGGGGACGTGGGACGCCGGCGCCCTGCGCCAGGAGGCCGAGGGCAATTTCGAGATCGGGCTCATGGAGTTTCCCCTCCCCGACGCCGGCGATCCCGAATTCGGGTCCGTCGTCGAGGGGCCGGTCTACGAGCGCCCCAATACGGGATTCCCCTTCGCCATCACCCGCACTTCGAAGCACCCCGACGTCGCCCTGGACTTCCTGATGTTTCTCGGCAGCCGCGGGGGCAACGAGCGGATGAACGAGATCATCGGCTGGATCCCCGCCGTCGACGGCGCCGCGATGCCCCCGTTCCTGCAGGCGTTCGCCCCCAACCTGGAAGGGGTCTACGGCGCCATGCCGCTGGCGCTCGGCGGCGAGACGGTTATCCGCTGGCAGCAACTCACCTCGCTGTTCCAGGTGGGGCAGATCGGCTACGACGCGCTGACGGCGGACTTCCTGCCGTTCTACCTGGAGCGCGGGGAAGAGGAGTACCGCGAGAACCGGCGCAACCGCCACCGCGGCCTGGCGCGCGACGAGCAGTTCATCGCCCGCCTGCGGGCGCGCGCGCTGACCGCGGCCGGGGCCGATGCCGGGGAGGCGTGGCGCCGCTACCGGCAGCTGTGCGCCGGGCGCCTGATCGGCCGCAACCTCGGCGCGTCGCTGATCGACCGGCTGCTGGCGGAGGCGCCGGGGACGCCGGCGCGCGGACCCTACGAGATGCGAGTCGCGGCGCGGACCGCGGCCCGGGCGCGGGCACGGGAAGGCAAGGAGGGGCGCTGACCATGGCGGGACGGGTCATCAAATGGCGGCAGGTCAAGCGCCACTGGGAGATCTATCTCTTCGTGGTGCCGACGCTGGTTCTGATCGGGTTGTTTCTCTACTACCCGGCGGCCAGCGGCATCTACCACAGTTTCTTCCGCTGGAACGGCGCCGACATCTCCGAATTTGTCGGGCTGCAGAACTACACCGACCTGTTCAAGTCCACCGATTTCTGGCGGTCGTTCAAGGTCGCGCTCGTGCTGGGATTCTGGAACGCGGCCAAGATGGCGCCGGCGCTGGCGGTCGCCGTCTGCATCCACCGCTGCCGCAGCCTGCGGATGCAGTTCCTCTACCGCACCCTGTTCGTGATCCCGATGGTGATCCCCGGCCTGGTGGTGGTGCTCGTCTGGCGCTCGTTCTTCTTCGAGGCGACCTCCGGTTTTCTCAACCGCTTCCTCCTGGCGTCGGGCCTCTTCGACGCGCTTGTCGCGCTCGACCGGGTGCTGGGGTGGGGCGGGATCTTTGTCCAGGGACAGCTTCCCGCCTGGCTCGGCGATCCGCGGCTGATCCTCATCGCCTGCGTCGTCTGGGGCTTTCCCTGGGTCGGCTCGTTCGCCGTGCTCACCCATCTGGCCAAGCTGCAGTCGATCGGAAAGGACATCTACGAAGCCGCCGAAATCGACGGCGTCGGCTGGTGGAGCAAGTTTACCCGGATCGAGCTGCCGCTGATCCAGGGGTCGGTCTATCTGCTGCTGGTGTTCGTCGTCATCGGCACCATCAAGGACGCCGGCATGGTGATGGCCCTCGCGGGACTCTACGGGGGGCCGGGGGGGCGGGCGACCGTCCCCGCGCTGTTCATGCTGCGCAAGGCATTCGTCGAACAGCAGATGGGGTACGCCTGCGCCGTCGGCATCGTACTGATGCTGATCGTCATGGCGCTGCAGAAGCTGCTGACGTGGCTGATGAACCCGGAGCGGTCGCCGCTGCGCTTCCGCCACCGCAGGGTCGCTCCGGAACGTGCTCCGGCCGCCCCCGTTCTTGCGCCGGCGCCGCCCCGCGCCGCCGCCCGGCGGGAAGGGCCGCTCGCCCGGGCGTTGGCGCGGACGGGATCGCGGCTGCTGCGGCTGAACAAGCACCTGATGATCTGGCTGACGCTGGCGTTCGCCTTTCTGCCGCTCTATCTGATGCTGGTGGTCAGCTTCAAGACCAACACCCAGTTCTACACCGCGCCGACGACGCTGACCTTCCCGCTCCACCCCGGGAACTGGGCGCAGGCCTGGCGCATGGTCACGCCGAGCGTCGCCAACAGCGTCTTCATCTCCATCAGCGTGACGGTGCTGACCCTGGCCTTCGGCCTCTGCGCCGCCTATTTCTTCGCCCGCCAGCGGATGCCGCTGTCGTCGTTCCTGTGGAACGCCATCCTGATCCTGATGATGATGCCGATGATCGCCAACCTCGTCCCGCTCTTCCGGCTGCTGGGCGATCTGAACCTGCTCAACACGCTGACGGCGCTGATCCTCGTCGGCGTCGCCTCGGGGCAGGTGTTTTCGATCTTCGTCCTGCGCCATTTCGTGGCCGACGTGCCGGGCGACCTCTACGAGGCGGCCGAGATCGACGGCGCGAACCACTGGCAGCAGATGCGCCACGTGGTGCTGCCGCTCTCGGGGCCGATCCTGGGGACGGTCGGCGTGATGCAGTTCGTCGAGGTCTGGAACGATTTCGTGATGCCGCTGATCGTCATGCGCGACCACGCCCGGCTGCCGGTCATGGTGCAACTCCTGCGCATGGCGGGCGAGTACCTCAAGTTCTGGGGGCCGCTGATGGCCGGCTATGCGCTGGCCAGCATTCCGATCATCGTACTCTTCGTGTTCTCCATGAAGCTCTTCGTCCGCGGCCTGACCGAGGGGGCGGTGAAAGGGTGACGGCGGAAGGGAAGGAGTGTGCGCCCACGGAGTGTGCGCACAGCGGAGGATAAAAAGAGGGACGGCGCCTCGGGGAGGCGCCGGGGCGCATCCCCGTTTCACTGACTTGGGGATGCGCGATGGCCGGCGCGGCAGCGGTAGCGCCGACACTCCGTGGCGGCGGCGGGGCGGCGATGGCCGCCGTGCAACGTCGGCCCCACTTGGCTCATGCCCCGTCGGCAAAAGACGGGAGGATTAAGGAAGATGAATCAAGCCGAAAAAGACTGTAACACGCTGAAACACCGATGGTTGTGACTGCCGCCACTCAAACACTGCGGCTTGAGGAAAAACCGGGTGGCAAAGGCGTGATTGACAACGGTTTAAGGAAAACTGCGGGGGGCCTGCAATGATCTTGCAGACCCCCCGCAGTATGCACGCAACCGATGAATGGGCCTATTCGGCGGGACGATGGATGACATCCTTGCGCGGCATCAGCTTGGCGATATCCAGGAAGAGTGGCGCGGGATCGGACTCGCGGGTTTCCCGCGTCTCCACGTAGATGTAGGTCTTGCTCATGGCCGCGTACATCGAGGCCTGGAGCAGTTCCTTGGCCTGGCGGAACTTTTCGCTCTTGAGGGTGAGCCTCGTGATCCGCAGGGCGGCCGTGCGGTTGATCTCGCCCGAGCGGGTGTCGAGCAGACTCTCAACGATCTGGACGATGTCGGCTTTCTCCTGCCCCTCGGTCAGCTCGGTGACGAACTCATCGAGCAACTGTTTAGCGATTTTCGCACGCTCGTCCATGCCGGAGAACACGCGGTTTTTGCACTGTACGGTAATCAGGCCGTCGTAGCTCGATACGGTAGTGTTGCCGCCCTTTGCCTTGAAATCCTTCACCCCGGCGTCGGCGATGGCCATCTGCTCGAGCGTGTCGAGATCCTCCAGCGTCGAGGCTTTGACACGCTCCAGGAGGGACTGGGCCTCCTCGTAGCGGCGGGCGATCCTGCGAACGATCTGGTCGCGCTTGCGGTCGTATGGCGAGACGATCCGCACGGGGATCTTATCGCCGAAACGATCGGTCATATACTTTTGCTGGGTAGCCATTATGACACCTTTCCGGTTGAGAGTTGGGAAACCACGTCGTATGCGGTGACAAAGTGGTCCCAGCTCATGGGTTTCTTTTGGTTAGAAGCCAGGTTGCTGGCTAACGACAGGAATTTGCAGTACTGACCAAGGCCGGATGATCTGATCATCCGGCCGACGATCTCGGACGCGGCGCCGTCCGGCGCGTCCAGGCCGAACGCCTGGGCGATCTTGGACACGTCGGCTGCCGGAGCCACATCAGGCAGCGACAACTGGATGATGCCTCGGCGACGGAACTGGTCGAGGATCAAGGCGAACTTGCCGCTCTCCAACTCGGTGCGGAATACCCGGGTACCGCAAAACACGATGCCGCAGTTGGTGCGGTCGTAGAGCTCCCGGAGCCATTCGATGATCTGCACGGCCGTCGTGCCGCGTCCGGAGACCAGTGGCTGGTGCATCTCGTCGACGATCAGCAGCATCCGATCCGTCACGGCGCCGATCACGCGCTCGCGGAGATCACGGCCGCTCAGGCGGGATGTGACGTAGCACGCGCGGGCGACCGCGCCGAGCGCGTCATGGAACCCCGGCGACGCCGGCATACGGATGTAGCGCGTCTCGCCGTGGTTGTTTCGCCTGGCATACTCCTCCAGGCATTTGGTTTTTCCAATCTGACTCGCGCCGAAAATGAACGCGGGAAGCTGGCCGACAAGGGCGTGGCGGCAAACCTTGTCGATCTTCTCCCACGTCGTGGTCTCAACTCACTAGCATCCCATAGGCTTGCCCGGTGACACACCGGTTCCCATGGTTGGCGACTATGATACGGCGGGGGGGGCAACCCCGGCGACCGCAAAAAAAGTGTCGGCTTCGGAGCCGTTCGCCTGTAGCCTACAGGCGCATGA
>CAYVKQ010000161.1:0-6954 GCA_964451945.1 uncultured Lentisphaerales bacterium | reverse complement strand
GCGTGAACTTCGGTGGCTATTGTTACTACATGCACGTCGACGGATTCACCGTCACGCGCTGCAATCACGGCATGACTGGCGACGCGGTCTATCACCACGTCATCAGCAATATGACGATCACCGCCTGCCGCCGGGGCATCCAGCTCACCTCCGGCAACACCTCGCTCATCGGCAACATCAACCATTGCACGATCATCGGCAACGAACTGGCGGGGTTGGTCTCCTCGCTGGGCGGCGGCATGATCGTGCGCGACAGCATCGTCGCCTACAACGGCGTCGGCGCCATGGAGCTCCTCAGCTCGCAAGGCGACATCGCGCTGCGCAACACGGTGCTGTACGGCAACGCGATCCCCTATTTCGATGAAGCAACCAACATCGTCACCAGCAAGGCGGCCATCGAGGCGCTGCCGAGCAGCCCCTATGCCGCGAACAAGAGCGTCAACGTGGTGACCGATCCGATCGGGTATGTGCAGCTCCATCCGCTGGATGTGCTGCGGGTGAAGGAGGGCTCGCCGATCTTCACCGCCGCCGCCGACGGCGGCTGCGTCGGTGCCGCGCCGGGCAGCGCCTACACCACCGTCGCCGTCGCGGCGGGGGACCGCACCCTCTACGTGGCGCCCGCGCCGGTGGGCGACGACGGCCGCGACGCGGCCGCGGCGCAGAGTCCCGAGACCCCCTGGGCCACGCTCGGACGCGCCGCCGCGGCCGTGCGCGACGGGGACACGGTGCGCGTGGCGCCGGGCCTCTACGCCGGCGGCGTCACCCTCTCCAACGCATGCCCGCTGGGCGGGTCGGTCGCCTTTGTCGCCGACGGCGGCGACGTCACCGTCAACGGCGCGGGCCAGACCGCCGCCCTGGCCCTCGGCGGCGCCGAGAACGTCTCGTTCAGCGGCTTCTCCTTCACCGGCGCCACGCACGGCGTGACCCTCTCCCGCGCCTACAACAGCGCCTTCACCGACTGCCGCTTCGCCGGCAACGCCCAGGACGGGATGAACGCGAAGTGGTCTTCCGGCGCCGCGTTCGCGGGATGCGACTTTTCCGGCAACGGCTACCGCGGGGTCAACCTCTACGACGCGGCGGGAATGGGGCACGTCTTCAGCTTCGCCGACTGCGCCGTCTACTCCAACCGCGTGACCGGCACGACCGGCTACCCGGCGATGGACGCGCGCTATATCTGGTTTTTGACCGTTGATCGCTGCCGGATCTACGACAACAACCTGCAGGCCACCAGCGGCTACGGAATTGATTTGACCAGCGGTTATGAGGCAAATGTCGTTACATGCTATAAGGTGCTCCGCAACACCGTCGTGCTCAACTGCCGCGCGGGAGTGATGGACTGGTATTCCGGAAGGGGGTCAGTGGTGGAGAACTGCGTCTTCGCCCTAAACCGGGAGTGGGGCTATCAGCACTATTCGAATGTCAACGGACAGTTTCCCGCGATCCGCAACTGCGTCTTCGCCGGCAACGGCACCTACGGGTTCTATGAGGCTAATAAGAAGGCGAGGCTTCTCCATTGTGCCTTCTACGACAACGCTTCGGGGCATCTCTACAACGGCACCGCCAAGACCGTCCTCAACACCGCCGAGGCGATCGACGCCAACTACGCGGGCGGCGTCGGCAATATCGTCCCCGCCGACGCGGCGCGGGCCGGCTTCCGCGATCCTGCGGCGGGGGATTTCCGTTTGCGCAGCGGTTCCGTGCTGGTGGACGCCGGAACCAACACCCTGAGCGTCGGCAACCTCGCCGATCTCTACGGCAACCCCCGCGTGATCGGCGGCTTGGTCGATATCGGCGTCCACGAGCGCCCGCGCAGCGGCGGCACGGTGCTCTGCGTGCGGTAGTGTGTGTTATGGTGAGACTCATGCAAAACCTTGAGAAACACATCGTTTCGGCTCGCTGCGACAGCTCGCCCTACCTTGTTGCGATCCAGTACGCCAGGTAGGGCGAGCCGTCCCCGGCGAGCCGCGGGAAACGTGAACGTGAACGTGAACGGGAACAAACGATGAACAGGCAACGAACGATGAATGGTGCATGCACACGCTTCGGCGGCCGGATGGCCGCCGAAGCGGTCCTTTTGCTGTGCGCGGCCGCCGGTCTGGCGCGGGCCGCCGGCGAGGGCGTGCCGGTCGACGGCCTGCGCGGCATTTATGTGGCGCCGCAGGCGGCCGCCGCCGAACGCAAGGCGCTGGCCACGCTGCAGCGCGGCCTGAAGGCGCTCTACGGGGTCGAGCTGCCCGCCGTCCCGGACGTGGAAGGCCGCGTGATCCTCCTCGGCGCCGCGCCGGGGGTGGCTGCCGGCCTGCTGACGCGGCAGGACCTCGACCGGGTGGCCCCCGTCGGCTGCGTCATCCGCACCGACGGCGGCCGGATCGCCATCGCGGGGCCGACCGCGGCGGCCACGGACTACGGCGTCGAACGCTTTCTCGACCGGCTCGGCTACCGCTGCTACGCCGATCTGAACGGCTTCTTCCGCGAGACGGCCCACCGGGTCGCCGTGCCGCCGGACGGGCGGACGATCCCGGCCCTGAACTTCGAGCACAAGCCGGCGCTGATCTACCGCTCGGCGCACTCGTCCGCCCGGGGGGAGTGGGCCGACTGCTCCGTCCTGCTGCGCGAAGAAGTAAGCGGCAAGACCGACCAGTGGATCGACCACTCCGCCGGTTATCTCGTGCCGAAAGACCTCTTCTACGACGCGCACCCCGAGTACTACGCGATGACGAAGGAGGGCAAGCGCGTCGCCAGGGAGGATTTCTCCTATCACCGCACGCCGCTCTGCCTCTCGAATCCGGACGTCACGCGGATCTCGGTCGAGCGCGCCCTGAAATGGGTGGAGCGCCAGCCGGACCGGACCTTCTTCCCGATCAGCTATGGCGACACCGGCCTCTGGTGCCAGTGTCCGAAGTGCCTTGCGCTCGACCCCGCGCCGGGGCAGTATGCGGCGCGCGTGCTGCAGTGGGTGAACCCCGTGGCGCGGGCGATCCGGGCGAAGGCCCCGGACAAGATCGTGGTCAGCTTCGGCTACGGCGGTACCGGCGCGCCGCCCGCCGACGGCGTGCTGGAGCCGAACGTGCACATCATGCTGGCCGTCCCCTTCGCCGGCTACGTCTGCATCGACCACGCCCGTCGGCTCAACGCGCTGACCAACACCCTCGCCACGCTGCGCGGCTGGCAGCGGCTGGCGCCGGGACGGGTCGGCGTGTGCGAGTATTTCAGCGGCGTCTACTACCCGTCGCTGGTCGACCATATTCAGGGCGTGACGCGTCTCTATGCCGATTTCGGGATCAACGCCATCTACTTCACCTACGGCCGGCCGCGGAACTTCCCCGGCGTCTGGTCCACCGTCTACCACGCCCTGCTGGCCGATCCGGCCCTGGACGCCCACGCGCTGGCGCGGGAGTACGTCCTGAACAGCTACGCCCCGCCCGAGAAGGCGCGGGCGATCCTCGATTTCTTCGAGCTGTGCCGCCAGCGCTACCAGGCGACCCTCGGCGACGAGCTCGACTCCCCGCCCCGCCCCTATCCGACCGTGATCACCTTCTACGAGGCGGCGTTCGCCGAACGGGCCCTGGCCGCCCTCGAACGGGCCGGCGAAAAGGGGGAGATGAAGGCCTTCATCCTCAACTGGATGACCCATCCCGTGACGCGCGAGCTGGACGACGGGGCGCGCGCCCTGATCGTGCGGCAGTGCGAACGGCTGCTGGCGCTGGCGGGTGCGGACGACAAGGCCCGGGGCGAGGCCCTCGCTGACATCAAGCGTGTCGGCGGCCTGGCCGAACGGGCGCAGAAGGGCGCGGGCAAGGTCGTCGCCGACTGGCTGGCCGCGCAGGTGCCGGCGGTTCCGCCGGCGGCGAAGACGGGGACGTGAACCGGGTCGCGGGATTTTTCGGAGTGCGGTGGCAAGCGCAGCGCGACACCGCGTTGGGTAGGGCGAGCCGTCCCCGGCGCGGCAGGTGGAAGGCACGTCGTTCCGGCTCACCGGGACGGTTCCCCACCTGCGGTCCAGTACGCTAGGGCGAGCCGTCCCCGGCGAGCCGCAGGGCAACGGGAACGAGAACGGGAATGATATGGTGAACAGGCAACGAACGATGAAGGGTGAAGTTGCGCGCGTCGGCGGCCGGCTGGCCGTCGGCGCACTTCTCGCGATGGGCGCGGCCTCCGGCCGCGCCGCCGGGGAGACGATTACCGCCGCGCCACCGGCCGTGGAGGTGCGGGCGGACCGGAGCGACGGGCTGTACCGGACGAACGATGTTTCCTTCATCGATCCGCTGTGCGCCGCCACCGGCCACTTCGCCATCTACAATCGCATGACCTGCCCCAAGCTGATCCTGCACAATCCGGGCAGCGGGCACAACGTCACGCTTCTCGATCCGGAAAACGACCGGCGCCGGATCGAGGCGTTCAAGCGGGAACACGCCGGAAAGCCAAAGGCGCAGCCTTGAACCTGGAAGGATCAGTAATCAGTGGAGGTTCATGCAAAACCCCGAAAAAAACACGTCGTTTCGGCTCACCGGGACGGTCCGCCCCACCTGCCTGCAGGAACGCCAGGTAGGGCGAGCCGTCCCCGGCGAGCCGCGGGGGACGGGAACGGGAACGTGGACGGGAACGCGAAACTGAACGCTCAACGGTCAATGCCCGACGTTCAAGGAACGAACGCCGGGGAGAAAGGGAGATGACGATGAACATGATGAAAACAGGAATGTGTGCCGCGTGCGCGGTGCTGGTCTGCGGTGCGGTGCAGGCGGGACAAACCGATCTGCGGGACGTGACGGCGGTCTATGTGGACAAAGACGCGCCGAAGGCGGAACTGGATGCGGCGGCCAACCTGGCGCGTTACTTAGGCCAGGCCACCGGCGTCAAGGTGGCCGTCAACCCGGCCGACCGGCCCTACGCGCCGGCGGCGGCCAACGCCGTGTTCGTCGGCAAGCGCCTGGCGCTGGAGTCGGGACTGGTCAAGCAGGCCGACCTCGACAAGCTCGCCTGGGACGGGTTCGCCATCGGCATCGGCGGCGGGCGCGCGGCGATCGCCGGGAACCGCGACACCTCCGCGAACAACGGTGTGGTCGAGCTGTTGCGGCGGATCGGCTACCTGTTCACCTTCTCCAACTACAGCAAGGGGATCCTCGATGCGAAGCCGACGCTGGTTTTCGAAGACGGCGTGACCGCGCGCAACCCCGCGTTCGAGTACCGCGGCGGCTGGCCGTATTGGTTCTTCCGCACCACGCCCGGCCTGCGCGGCAACCCCAGGCAGGCGCTAAACCCCGAGATATTCGTCAAGTCGACGGTGGACGGCACGCACACGGCGAACTACCTCGTGCCGAAACAGCTCTACCAGAAGGACCATCCCGAATATTACGCCATGAACCTGGCGGGCAAGCGGGAGTTTTACAACGAGTCCGATGCCTACACGCACCTGTGCCTTTCCAACCCCGACGTGCAACAAATCGCCGTCGAGCGGGTGGTGGCCTGGGCGAAGATGCAGCCCGAGCAGATCTACTTCGGCATTTCGCAGGGCGACGGCCACGACTGGTGCCAGTGCCCCGAGTGCAAGGCGCACGACGTCGCGCCTGGCAACTACTCCGACCGCATGCTCAAGCTGCAGGTCAACCCCATCGCGCGCGCCGTGGCCAAGGTGCGCCCCGACGCCAAGATCGTCATGCTCGCCTACTGCGGCACCGACGATCCGCCCGTCCGCGAGCGCCCCGAGCCCAACGTCTACATCATGTATTGCCCGTACTGGGGCATCGCGCTCTCGATGGTCCACCCGCTGACCGCCCCGATCAACGCCGAGGCTCTGCGTCAGTTCGAGGGTTGGCGCGCGGTGGCGCCGAACAACCTGATGATCTACGACTACAACATCTATTTCACCCCTTCGTGGGAGGCGTGGGCCGAAAAGGTCAAATGGTTCCACCAGCAGGGAGTTCGCACGGGCGCCGTGCTATGCGGCGTGCCGACGCATTTCCGGTCGCTGTTTCTGCACCTCAACGAGGCCGTCCAATGGAATCCGGATCTGGATGTGCGGCGCGAGCAGCGGCGCTTCCTGCGCGCGGCGTACGGCCCCGCCGCTCCCCATCTTGAGAAATACTTCGACGTCGTGCGCGCGCGTCTGGACGCGGGATATGGCGTGGGCATGCACGGCGCCTCGTGGACCGGCTATTTCAGCGACGGGGCGGTCGGGCGCATGGTGGACGCGCTGGACCGCGCGGTGGCGGCGGCCGACGACGAGCGGGTGGCCAAAGAGCTGCGCGCCGAGCGCGAACAGGTGGTGAGCTGCTATCTGGGCCAGGCCGTCGATGCGGCCATCCTGTCGGGGGAGCGGCTTCCGCAGCCGCGCGCCGAGATCAAGAACAAGCTCGGCGCCCTCGACTGGAAGATCACCGGCGCCGACCGCAAGACCGCGCGCGCGCTGGTCGCGGAGCGGCTGCGCGGGAATCTCGACGATCTCGCGGCGCAGGAGGCGGTCCTGGCCGACGCCACCAAGCAGAAAGAGCACGCTAAGGCCGCCGAGAACGCCAACAAGGCCGTCGGGGCGATGCGGCGGCTGCTGGAGCGCTTCGGGCCGATGACGCTGCCCAAGGAGGCGCCGGTGGCGGAGCTGGCGCGACTCTACCTCGAACAACCGGAGCAGGCGGTGGCCCGGCACCCCCGCCAGAAGCCCGCCGCCGCAAAGGCGGAGCCGCTGCCGGACGGTGCCGGGGTGCTGCTCCCGGCGGCCATTTTCCGCGACGCCTACGGGCCGATGTTCTACGGTTGGTACTGCAAACCCGGCCGCAACACCGTGATCGTCTACGCGCCGAAAGCGCCGCGGTCATCGGTCATGCGCGCCTCCTTCATCCTGGAGAAGGCGCCGACGGGCAAGGCCGCGCTCGACATCGAGGGGCAGGACTCGCAGAACGACCTGATGCCGCCGGCGCAGATCCGGATCACGCTCAACGGCGCGGCGGTGTACGAGGGCGA
>CAYVKQ010000160.1:0-6970 GCA_964451945.1 uncultured Lentisphaerales bacterium | reverse complement strand
CTCCGCTACAACCGCGAAACGCTCGAGGTCCGCTACGGCGGCCGGACCATCGCCGATGTCCTGGCGATGACCGTCGACGACGCGCTCGACTTCTTCAAGGCCGTCCCCGCCGTGGCCGGCAAGCTGCGGACGCTCTCCGAGGTCGGCCTCGGCTATGTCCAGCTCGGACAGTCCGCGACCACCCTCTCGGGGGGCGAGGCGCAGCGGATCAAGCTCTCGGCCGAGCTCAGCCGCCGCGCCACCGGCCGGACCCTCTACCTGCTCGACGAGCCGACCACCGGCCTGCACTTCGCCGACGTCCACAAGCTGATGGAGGTGCTGCTGCGGCTGCGGGCGAGCGGCAACACCGTCGTCGTGATCGAGCACAACCTCGATGTGATCAAGTGCGCCGACTACATCATCGACCTCGGCCCCGACGGCGGCAGCGGCGGCGGCAGAGTCGTCGTCTGCGGCACCCCCGAGGAAGTCGCCGCCTGCCCCGGCTCCCACACCGGCCGCTTCCTCAAGCGGGTGCTGGCCCGCGGGCGATCGGCCTAACCCGCCTTAGCGGTTCAACAGGCGGCAGATCCGAGAATATGACACAGTTCCGTCAGTGGCACCGCTTCCACGCCTTTGGCAAGCGGGAAGCGTTCCGTGCCGCTGTAAACCACAAAACGCCGTTCCGGGGCCACCGTCTCGCATGCGAGATGGAACCCGCGCTCCAAGCGCGGCGCCTGGCCGCCCTTGATCTCGATTGCCCATGGCCTGGAGCTTTGCGGCAGCTTCAGGAGCAGGTCGATTTCATCAGGTAACATTCCGGATCGGCAAGTTTGGCAAGATCGGTATCTGATTCAAGATCGAGGTAAATGGCCGGGCGACGCCTGGCCACCTCCAGCGCCAGCGTGGTTTTGCCCGCCTGCCGCGGACCCAGGAGCGCGACGACCGGCGTCTCGTCGAGTGCCGTGACCAGAGAGGGAAGAATATGCCGTGAAATCATGTGTTCAATTATGGAACTCTATTCCAGATTTGCAAGAACAAAAAGGGGTATCGGTATCGACACAACCAAGCACTTTCGACCCCGATTCCGATACCGACCCCGAAGAACCTATCGCGTCAGTATTAGAATTGCCGCGCGGGCGCAGCGCCCCTTGTTTTCCGCCCTTTGCCGCATTACAATTGCAGCCGCGAATGAACTCTGCCGGCAGAGGCTCCTGCAAGGCCTTGTGTGGCACGGGCGTCCCGCCCGTGGAACACGGGCAGGGCGCCTGTGCCGTACCTGTGTAGACGAAGTTTTGCAGGAGTCCAGCATGCCGACGCAACCCGCAACCCCCGTTCCCGCCCCGCCGCCGCAGGCCGCGTTCGGCGAGACCCTGCAGCGCGTCCAGCGGCAGTTGCCGCCGGGAAGCGTGACGCTGGCCGAGATCCGCGACCTGATCGGCGCCGACGGCCTGCTGGTGCTGACGATCTTCCTCTCGCTCGTCTTCATGGTGCCGGTGTCGATCCCCGGCGTGAGCACCGTCTTCGGCCTGGCCATTCTGCTGATCGGCGTCAGCCGCTGCTTCAACCGCTCGCTGTGGCTGCCGCGGATGATCGCGCGGCGGCAGCTCCCTTCCGACCGGCTGCGGGCGGCGATCACCAAGGGAAGCGTCTGGGTGCACCGTCTGGAACGGATGTGCCGCCCCCACCGCCTCGACCGCTTTGCCACCTCGCGGACCACGGCCGGCCTCCACAACGTGGCGCTGGTCTTCGGCGCGGTGCTGCTGATGGCGCCGTTCGGCTTCGTCCCCTTCAGCAACACTCTGCCCGCCCTCGCGCTGCTGCTGTTGGCCGTCGGCTTGCTGCAACGCGACGGATGGTGTATCCTGTTGGGGCATCTGGCCAACGTGTTCACGGTTCTCTATTTCGCCATCCTCATCGCCGGCGGCGGCGTCGCGATCCTCGAAATCTTCCGCCGCCTGACGGAACGGGGTGCCTGAACGCCGGTGCGAAACCAAGCCACACGGAGGACAAGCCATGGACAGAAGGGAGTTTCTCAAAACGGCGCTTGCGGCTTCCGCGATCGCGGCACTGAAAGGGAAGGCGTCGGCCCAGACTGCCGCCGCCGCGGCGAAACCGGAGGGCGCGGCCACCCTCGTCGCCGTGCGCAACGGCGATCCGGTCACGATGTTCCGCAAGGGGATCGAGGCACTCGGCGGCATGACGGCCTTTGTCAAGCCGGGCCAGCGCGTGGTGGTCAAGCCCAACATCGGCTGGGACAAAACCCCCGCCGAGGGAGCCAACACGAATCCCGGGCTGGTCGGCGAAATCGTGCGGCAGGCGCTCGCCGCCGGCGCCGCCGAAGTCACCGTCTTCGACCACACCTGCAACCACTGGAAGAGCTGCTACAAAAACAGCGGCATCGAGGAGGAGGCCGTCCGCGCCGGCGCCGTCGTCGTCGCGGCCGACAAGGTCGACGACTACGTGGAACGGACCTGCGACGCGGCGGTCTCGATGAAGAAAGCGCTCATCCACAAAGCCCTGATCGCCGCCGATGTCGTCATCAACGTCCCCGTCCTCAAGAACCACGGCGGCGCCAAGATGACCGCCGCGATGAAGAACTGGATGGGTGTGGTCTGGGACCGCCGCTTCATGCACCAGAACAACCTGCCGCAGTGCATCGCCGACGCCATCCTCTACCGCAAGCCCGACCTGAACGTGATCGACGCCTCCCTCGTCATGCACGCCAACGGCCCGCGCGGCGTGAGCGTCGCCGACGTGACCGAGCGCAAATACCAGATCCTCTCGCGCGACATCGTCGCCGCCGACGCCATGGCGCTGAAGATCATCGACTACACACCCGCCGCCGTTCCCTATATCGCCCTCGGCGAGAAGGCGGGGCTGGGCACGGCCGATTCCGATAAGATCACGATCAAACGGATCGACGCCTGATGAGCCGCGCGCGCTCGGTGCGGATCGGTGTGGCGACAGTGGTCATGCTGCTGACGCTTCTGGCGTTTTGCGGCGTGGCGCCGACGCCGCCCCAGGCGGGTCCCGCCTTTCTCCGCGCCGCCGCCACCGGGGCCGGCGGCGCGGCGGCGCTGGCCGCAGGCTGGTTTCTCCTTGCGCTGGCGTGCGGACGCCTCTACTGTGCGGCGTTGTGTCCGCTGGGAATCCTGCAGGACGTGATCGGGTTCCTGGCGCACCGCCGCCGCCGCGCCGCGCCGCGCAACCGCCGGGCGTTGCGCTACCTGCTGCTGGCGGTCTCGGCCGGCGCGCTGGCCGCGGGGTGCGCCGGCGCGGCCCGCCTGCTCGAACCGTTCACCCTCTTCGGACGCATCCTCGGAGGCTTCGCCCTCCCCGTCTGGACCATGGCCGCCCGCGCCGCGGGGCTGGCGCGCTTCGGCGGCGGGTTCGCCTGGAGTGCCGCCGGAATGGCCGCCGGCGGCGCGGCGTTTCTGGCGCTGGCGGCGCTGGTCCTGTGGCGCCGCCGCGTCTTCTGCACCGCGGTCTGCCCCGTCGGCACGCTGCTGGGGCTCTGCGCGCGCGTCGCCCGCTACCGCCTCCGCTTCGGCGCCGATTCCTGCATTCGCTGCGGCAAATGCGCCGCCGTCTGCCCCGCCGGCTGCATCGACGTTTCCCGGGCGGCGCTGGACAACGAGCGGTGCCTCCGCTGCATGAACTGTGTCGCCGCCTGTCCGCGCGACGCGATCGTCTGGGAACGCCGCGGCGCCGCCGCCGGGGCGCCCACGCCGACTGCGGACGGGGAGGCCCCCGACGGCGCGCGCCGCCGACTGCTGCTGGGCGCTGCCGGGGCGGCGGCGGCCGCCTTCGCCGCGGCGCGGCTGGTCAAGCCCCGTGCTGCGGCCTTCACCGGCACCGCCACCGCAATCCTCCCCCCGGGTGCCGGCAGCGCCGCGCGTTTCGCCGCGCGCTGCACGGGGTGCCTGCTCTGCGTCCGCCACTGTCCGGGCAAGGTGATCGTGCCGCCGTCCGGCCGCCGCGCCACGGTCCACCTCGAATATGCCAGGGGGATGTGCGAGTTCAACTGCAACGCCTGCTCGCGCGTCTGCCCCACCGGCGCGATCCGCCCGCTCGCGCTGGCGGAGAAAAAGCGGTGCCGCATCGGCATGGCGGTCTTTCACGAGGACCGCTGCATCGCCGCCGTGGAAGGGATTCATTGCGGGGCCTGCGCCGAGCACTGTCCGACCGGCGCGCTGCGGATGGCGCAGCGGGAGGGGGCGCCGTGCCCGGTCCCCGAGCTCGACGAGGCGCTTTGCATCGGCTGCGGCAACTGCAGCTATCCCTGTCCCGTCCGGCCGGTCCCCGCGATGACGGTCGACCCCGTCCCGATCCAGACCGAAGCCGCCGACCCCGTGGCCGTGCTGCGCCCGCCGGCGCCGCCGACCGCCGCCGCGGCGGACGACGCCTGGGTTCTCTGACGATGCGGCGCCCCCATGGGCGGGGACGTCCCGCCCCCCGGACATGCCGTCACCCGCCACTTGATGTTTCGAAATGGGCGAGCGTCCCCGCGAGCCGCAGGCGCAAGGAGATGCGCATGAAACGGCGACATCGGCCACTCCAACTCCCGCAGAACCGGGACCGGACTTGCGATTGTGCGGAATGTCCGCCTCGTGCTATGCTGTCCCCGCTGTTCGGCAAACGGGAAATCGGCCATGACCAATCGCGAGTTGTTCCTGGACATCATGCACTACAGGGGCGCCGACCGCATGCCGGTCGTGCACTGGACCGGGTGGCCCGAGACGCTGGAGCGCTGGTACGGCGAGGGGCTGCCGCGCGACCGGAACATCCATGAGTTTCTGGGGACGCAGCCGCACTGGACCGGCGTCGGCGCCGACGTCGGTCTCTTCCCGAAGTTCGAGGAGCAGGAGATCGAGGACCGCGGCGACTCGCGCATTTTCCGCGACGCCAGCGGCGTCGTCTGCCAGGCTTGGAAGGGGCGGAGCAACATCCCCCATTACATCGACTTCACGCTCAAGACCCCCGCCGACTGGGAGGCGCACTACAAGTGGCGCCTGCAGCCCGATCCCGGGCGGCTGGGCGACCCGGCGCAGCTGGAAGCCGCGTGCGCGCGCGCCCGGGCCTCCGGGCTGCCGATCGCGTTCGGGACCGGTTCGCTCATGGGGTGGATCCGCGATTGGATGGGGGTTGAGAACCTCGCCTATTTCATGTACGACCACCGCGGCGTCTTCGCCGAAATGGTCATGACCATTGCCGACCTGGTTTGCTGGTCCGCCGACCGGATCCTCCCGCGGATCAAGGTGGACATGGGATTCGGCTGGGAGGACATCTGCGGCCGCAGCGGGCCGTTCGTCAGTCCCGGCATTTTCCGCGAATGCGTCGCCCCGGGCTACCGCAAGATCCGCGAGAAGCTCGAATCCCACGGCGTCCCCCTCTACGGCATCGACTCCGACGGCGACGTCTCGGCTTTGGTCGGACCGTGGCTCGACGCCGGCGTCAACGTGCAGTTCCCCATCGAGGTCGGCGTGTGGAGGGCCGACGGCATGGCCTTCCGCAAACGGTACGGGCGGGATCTGCGGATCATTGGCCATTTCGACAAGATGACGCTGGAACGGAGCCACGAGGCGGTTGAAGCCGAATTCCGGCGGCTGCTCCCGCTGATGAAGGACGGCGGCTACATGATGATGCCCGACCATCTGATCACCCCCGGCGTCGCGTTGAGCGACTACCGCTGGTACATCGAGCGCGTGCGCGCGCTCCGCTTTTAGCAAGCCACACAACAGGAGGTTCCAATGAAACGCTCGGAAATCAACACCATCATGCGGGACGGACTCGCCTTTCTGGCGCAGCGCCGCTTCCTGCTGCCGCCGTTCGCCTCGTGGACGCCCGAGGCGTGGCGCGCCAAAGGCCGCGAGTGCCGCGACATCGTCGAACAGCAGCTCGGGTGGGACATCACCGACTTCGGCAGCGGCGATTTCGCCGGGACCGGCCTCTTCCTCTTCACCCTCCGCAACGGCACGGCGGCCGGGCTCGCCGACCCGTCGGGCAGAACCTACGCCGAGAAGATCATGATCGTGCGCGAAGGACAGGTCACCCCGACCCACTTCCACAGCCAGAAGATGGAGGACATCATCAACCGCGGCGGCGGCAACCTCGTCATCCGACTGTGGAACGCGACCGACGACGACCGCCCCGCCGACACGCCGGTAATGGTCTGCACCGACGGCGTGCACAGGACCGTCGCAGGCGGCGGCACCATCACCCTGCACCCCGGCGAGTCGGTCTGCCTCGCGCAGCGCAACTACCACCGCTTCTGGGGCGAGCCGGGCAAGGGGACGGTGCTCGTCGGCGAGGTCAGCCGCGTCAACGACGACCATACCGACAACCACTTCCATGATCCGGTCGGGCGCTTCCCGGAGATCGACGAGGACGAGGCGCCGCTCCACCTCCTCGTCGGCGACTACCCCGCCTACTACCGCCATGCCCGGCAGGCGGGGCGTTCCTGAGTGGCAAGGCTCCCGCGAAACTCCCTGCCGAAACCGGTGGCTATCAAGGCTGGAGGGACGGTCACCATGTCGTCCGCTTGGATGCTTCATGGGCCGCTTGCGATTGCGCTTGCGAATGAACGATCCCATCGTCAGAACCCATGCGCAAGAGAAGGTTGCCTTCGGGAAGTGCGGAAGGGCATAATGAGCCACATCCGCAGTCGATAGCGAAAGGGTCGGCGCGCAACAGGCGAGGCTTGGGTAACGTATGAAATTGTCTGAACTTGTGCATTGCGGGATCTGGAACGGGATTCCCGATGCCCTTTATGATTTTCTCCTGGCCGAGTGGGCGGATCACGGCGTCTCCCGTCTGATCTTCTGCGCGTCGGAGATGGCACGGGCCGTGCGCGAGCCGGAGTTCGGCCCCGCGTTGATCAAGCGGGCCGAGGCTCACGGCATCCGCTGGGCCGACGGACACGTCCCCTGGACTCCGGAATGGGCGCTGAACACGCCGGAGCCCTATCGGGATACCATGATCCAGAACAACA
>CAYVKQ010000159.1:0-6988 GCA_964451945.1 uncultured Lentisphaerales bacterium | reverse complement strand
TAGGTACTTATGTAATGGTGGGCGAGGCGGGACTTGAACCCGCACGGCTTGCGCCACAAGATCCTAAGTCTTGCGTGTCTGCCAATTCCACCACTCGCCCGGCGGCGGTCCCCTCCCCTAGCGCAATCCGGCGCAGAATTCGCGGAAGCGCGCGAGGCCCGCCTCGATGTTCTCCAAGGTGCAGGCGTAGCTGAGGCGGACGCAGCGGTCGTCGCCGAAGGCGACACCCGGCACGACGGCGACGTTCTTCTCTTCCAGCAGGCGGCGGGCGAAGGTGACCGAGTCGAGTCCGAACGCGGCGATGTCGGGGAAGATGTAGAAGGCGCCGGTGGGTCTGGGACAGGCGACGCCGGGGACAGCCGACATCAGTCCGTAGATGCGGCGGCGGCGGCCATCCCGGCGATGGCGGCGTCGCCCTTCTCGAGTGCCGCGACCGCGCCCCACTGCGCGAAGGTGTTGGGCGCCGACGCCGTGTGGCTCTGCAGGGCGTTCATCGCCTTGATGAACGGCTCGGGTCCGGCGGTGTAGCCGAGGCGCCAGCCGGTCATCGAGTAGGCCTTGCTCATGCCGTTGACCGTGATGGTGCAGGCGTAGAGCCCGGGCGAGAAGGAGGCCATGCTCGCCGCGACGTTGCCTTCGTAGGCCATCTTCTCGTAGATCTCGTCGGAGACGATCGTCAGGCCGTGGCGCAGCGCCGCCTCGCCCAGCGCGCGCAGTTCGGCCGGGGTGTACATCGTCCCGGTGGGGTTGCAGGGACTGTTGACCACCAGCGCGGCGGTGCGCGGGGTGACCGCCCGGTCGATGTCGTCCGGCGTGATCTTGAAATCGGCCGCCGGCGTGGTCCGCAGAAAGCGCGGAACGCCGCCCGCGACCCGGATCATCTCGGGGTAGCTCAGCCAGAAGGGCGAGGGAATGAGCACCTCGTCGCCCGGGGTGAGCAGGGTCTGGAAGACCAGCGCGAGCGAATGCTTGGCGCCGCAGCTCACGACGATCTGCGAGGGCTTGTAGTCGAGGCCGTTGTCGCGCTTCAGTTTGGCGGCGATCGCCTGGCAGAGGTCGGCGACGCCGGCCACGGGCGTGTACTTCGTCTTCCCCGCGCGCAGCGCCTCGACCGCGGCGTCCTTGATGAAGGCGGGGGTGTCGAAGTCGGGTTCACCCGCCGAAAAATCGCAGACGGGGCGTCCCTGCGCCTTCAGTTGCCTGGAGAGCGCGGCGATGGCGAGCGTGGCGGACGGTTGGATGGCGAGGATGGCGGAATTGAGCGGTTTCATGGGTAGTAGGTTTTGATCAGATGCTCGAATTGAGAATCCCGTTCGATGTCGATGATCGCCATCTCCCGGACAGCGTTTTCGGGTGAATCCGAAGCGTGGGCGGCGTTCACCATGATGTTGGTGCCGAATTCGCGGCGGATCGTGCCGCAACCGGCTTTCCGCGGATCGGTCGAGCCGAGGATCTCGCGGATCTTGCCGACGGCGCCGACCCCCTCGTAGACGATCGCCAGGCACTCCTCGGTTCCCTTCAGCTGCTTGATCGCGTCGGAGCAGGAGGAGGGCCGCCGCCCGCTCATGAATTCGACGATGTTCTCGAATTCGAATTCCGCGAAATGAGGCGCGATCATCTCGCACAATGCGGCGAGGTGCCCGGGATCGATCTGCATGCCGAACTCGCGCGCAAGCGCCTGGGCGGCCCGTTCCTTGCCGAATGCGGGGAAGGCGCGGCGCAGGCTCTCGCGCACCGGACCGTAGAATTGCTCGGCCTGCGCCACACTCATGGCGAATTTCTTGATGCCGACGATGCGCAGGCCGGAGCGCGAGAGCAGGCTCATGATGTTGCCGGCGCGCAGCGAGGGCTGGCGGAAATTCTCCGGTTTGATCAGCACCAGGGTGCGCTGCACGCCGGCCCCCTCGGGCACGTCGCTGGCGCCGCGGACGATCCCGGCGTCGGAGTCGAAGCGGCGGCACCAGATCTTGAGACAGGCGTCGGCGACCTTCACGTCGGGCGCGACGATCACGGAGGGCTCGAAGTAGAGTACCTCGCCGGTTTGTTCGTCGCGCACGAAATCACCGAAAGTGTCGCGCACCGTCTGACCGTTCCCCCACGTCTGGCGCAGGCTTCCCGTGAGTTCAAACACGCGGCCGACGGCGTCCTCGCCCTCGAACAGCAGCATCATGCAGCGGTGGGTGCGGCCGGTCGATAGCTCCGGGCCGTAGTTGCGGCGCACATAGTCGGCGAGCAGGCGGCACTTCTCGGGATCGCCGGCGTCGTAGGTTGCCAGATAGTCGGCGAGGTTGTCGGCCAGCTCCCGCGAAGCGCCGAACATCCTTGCGCCGACCAGCCGGAAATCGGTCTGCACCAGGTAGCGCGCGATGATGCCCCCGGTCCGCGATTTGCGGATCGAGTAGGGATTGATGAGGACAAACGCCAGCTCTTTTGCCATAGACCCGTAACCTTTGCGATCCTGCGCGCCGACGCCAACGGAGTGCGCCGCCGCCGCCGCCGCTCCATGCAACAGGCAGCAACCCTGCCGCACAATGCGAGTTGGATAAACGTAGCACGCCGGGTGGTGGGCTGTCAAAACGTTCCGTCCGTCTCGTCCCGCGGATGGCGGGCCGCCCAGTCGGCCTGGCGGGCAACGCCCATGAGGATGTTCACATCGTCGGCGCTGAAGGCGCCGCGCGAGAAAATCCGCTGGATCCCCTGCATCATGTGGTCGGCCTTCTCCTCGTCCATGAAGCCAATCAGCAGCAGCATGCCGCGCCACATCTGCAGCAGTTTGAGGCGGTGGGAGGCGAGCGCCGGCGGCGATTTTTCGCAGGGGGGCTCGTACGAATCGCCCGCCAGAAAGAGTTCGTAGGCGCAGAGGAGAACCGCCTGGGCGAGGTTGAGCGAGACGTAGCCGGAGTCGGCCGGGATGCGGAGCAGATGGGTGCACCGCGCCACCTCGCCGTTGAGGAGCCCTTTGTCCTCCCGTCCGAAAACGAGCGCGACGGGACCGCCGGCGGCGAGCGCGAGCAGGCCGGGCGCCGCCTCGCGGGGGGTGCGGACATGCTGGCGGTAGAGGCCGAGGCGGGCGGTCGTGCCGACGACCGCCACGCAGTCGGCGACCGCCTCGTCGAGGGTGCCGACGGTGCGCCGCCCCTCCAGGATGGTGGCCGCGTGTACCGCGAGCTTCGCCGCCTCGTCCCAGCCGTCGACGCACGCCGGCGCCACCAGCACCAGGTCGGAGAGACCGAAATTGGCCATGGCGCGGCAGACCGAGCCGATATTGCCGCTGTACAAGGTGCCGACCAGAACAATGCGGATGCGGGACAACATGCGGGGAAGAGTAGCCGATGCCCCCGGCGCCGGCAAGGCAATCGTTCGTTTTTTGGCTGGCCTGCCGCTCGCCGGATGTGCCAAAATGCCGCCGTGTTTTGAAATACCAACCTAGGCGGTCGTGAAATGGAAAAGTCGGTCAAGGTTTGTCTATCGGCGGGAGCCCATTTGTTTGCCTGCTGTCTGCTTTTTCTGTTGGCGGCCGGGATTTTCCTGCTGGATGCGCATTCACAGGAACCCGGAAAATGCTTCAACGAACGCTCGTGGACGCAGTATTCGCAGGTGGTGTTTCTGGTTCTAGCCGGTCTTTGCTTCGCGTATGGCGCCTATGTGAACCGGGCGCGTTTCGTTCCCGCCGCCGTGCTGACCGGAATGGCGGTGCTGGGGGCCGTCCGCGAACTGGACTATGATTTCGATCGCGTGTTTCACGGATTCTGGAAGGTGCCGGCCGCCGTCGTAGTGGCGGTGACGCTTGCCTGTGTATGGAAACGGCGGCACACGCTTTTCGACGCCTTTGCCCATGAAGTGAAGATGGCCTATTGGGGGGTACTGTGCGCCGGTTTCGGCATGGTGTTTGTCTTTTCGCGGCTGTTCGGCATGCGGCGCAATTGGGAGACTTTGCTGAACCGGGGTCCGTTGACAACGAACGTGCGCCGCCTGGCCGAGGAGGGAACCGAGCTGGCCGGCTACACGCTGATCTTCCTGGCGGCGGCCGGGTTTCTCCTCTCGTGCCTGAAGGAGCGCCGCGAAGGGCGGTGACGGGCCGCGGCACCCCGCCGGCGTTTCTCAGGGAGCCGCCCAGATCCGGCGGAGAGCCGCCAGCGCTTCGGCCAGGGCGTCGCCCGGAATGCCTGGATGGGGCTCGAACACACGGATGACAGCATCGCTGGCATACCCGGCGAACCGCGCGAAATCGATTACGCCCGCGCCCGGCAGCTGGTGGTCCCCGGCCGCCGCCCGAACGTCGTGAATGTGGACGCCGCGCGTCACCGGCAGCAACGCGGCCGCGGCGGCGGCGTGGTCGGAACACCAGCCGAGGTGCTGCCGCACCTGTCCGTGCCCCAGATCGTGCCAGTAGGCGAGCGCGGGCGTGCGGTAGTCGGCGACCAGCCGGGCGATCTCGCTTTCGGAGGGGATCGCCTCCCACGAGGGGAGATTCTCCAGGCAGAGCGCGATGCCGGCGCGTTCGAAACGCGGCAGGAGGTGGTCCAGCGACTGCCGCAGGGCGTCGAGGTGCTTCGCCACAAGACGGGTGCGGAGAGCGGCGGCGCGCAGGGTCAGATTCTGAAACAGGGGGGAGTCGGTTCCCTGCGCTTCGGCCAGGTCGATCAACGCCTCGGACGCGGGCGCGCGGCACCACCACCACCCCTTCTGCCGGACACGCCCGGCGTGGAGGATCACCGCCGGGGCGCCGGCCGCCTGCGCCAGCTCGAGCGTCTTGCCGGCCAGCAGCACGGCCATGGCCCGCTCGTCCTCGTCCAGCGACGCGGCGAGGTAGAGCTCGGGATGGCCGCCGGCCACGTGGAGCGGCGCGGGACAGAAGGCGTGGACGCTCGACACCGCGACCGCGCCCTGCCGCGCGCGGCGCAGCACGCCGTCGGCCTGCGCCTCGTCCAGCCGGTACCCCATCTCCAACGCGTCGAAGCCGAGCGACAGGATCTCGTCGACGACAGCCTCGCCCGCCTCATGGCGCGCGCTGTTCCAGTTGGACGAGAGGGAGAACGGAAGCGGCGGATGGAGGACGGAGGACATCAGGCGCCTCCCGTGCGTTCAGCCGCGGCCGGTTGCGGGGCGGCGCCAGCCACTTCGTCGACAAACGCGGTCGTCCGTTCCAGCACCGCGCGCTCCCAGTCGCACGCGTAGAAGCTGTGCCCCGCATGCGGGACCGTGTGCAGGTCGTGGCGGATGCCGTGGCGGCGGCAGAAGGCGGCGTAGGCGGCGGCGGAGCCGGCGGCATCGGGGTCGGAGCCGCCGAACACGAAGAGGATCCGCCCAGCGAAGGCGCGGAAGCGGCGCAGCGTGGCGTCCTCGTCGGCCGCCTCCTGCGCCGAGCGGGTCTCGTGGCGCACCAGCGCCTTGGCGACCATGCCCGCGCGCACGCGCCCGGTCAGCAGCTTCAGCCATGTCTCGCGCCGGGTGAGCTTGAGCGCGTAGGCTTTCAGCGCGGCTGCGGTCTTGCGCCGTGCGGTGGCGGCGCTGCGGAGCGATCCCATCGATTCGGCGGACCACAGCGCGAGCGCCGCGACGTCGGGTGCGGCGACAGCGGCCGAGAGCGCCACTTTGCAGCCCGAGCAGATTGCGATGAGGAGGAGCGGACTGCCGCCGGGGGCGGTGCGACGCAGCCAGTCGAGCGCGGCGCGGGCGTCGCCGGTCATGGCGGCGATCGAGGCGGCGGACGTCTCGCCGTCGCTCTCGCCGCGCCCCGAGAAATCGATGCGCAGCGAGAGGACGCCGCGGGCCGCCAGCGCGCGGGCGGCGGTGACGAACATGCGGTGGGGGCCGGTGCGGTCGCCCGACCAGCCGTGCAGGAAGAGCGCGCGGGCGCGCGGCGGCGCCGCCGGGCGCTCGACCCAGCCGCGGACCGTCCCCGCGGGCGTGGCGATGGCGACCGCCCCCCCGTCGCGCGCCGTCTCCGCGGCGGGAGGGGGGGGCGAAGGCGCGGCGCAGGGGTGTCCGGGAACGAGGCGGACGAGCGCTGCGGCGAGGGCATCGACCAACGGGGCGACATCGACCTGCCCGACCGTGTTCCAGAACGCGGGCAGCCGCAGGGAGAGGCGTTCGGCGGCGGGAGCGGCGGCATGCGCGGCATCGGCGGCGCGGAGGTCGCCGCCGGTCGAGACGATGCATCCGGGCTCCTGCCACGGGGCGGCGTCGAACGCGGCGAGGCCGCGCGCCAGGCGGGCGGAGAAGGGGTAGCCGTCGAGGTCGGCGGTTTCGCCGCGCGCCCACGCCGCCTCGACCGCGGCGCGCGCGATGCGCGGCTTGCCGAAGGCAACCATCTGGTTGACCTGGTTTCGCTGCAGCAGGTAGCGGACGAACGCGGCGCCGTCGACCGGTTCGACCAGGAGACGGGCGGAACAGGGGACGGAAAGGCGGGCGGCCAGCGTGGCGCCGAAGCGGACGCCAAGGAGGGCGGGGGCGAGTCCAGGAAAACGGCGGCACAGCCAGGCGTGCGCCGCCGCGGCATCGGCCAGCCAGTCGTCCGCGGAGAAGGCGTCGAAGACGCCGTCGGCGTCGCCGGTGCCGCGGTAGTCGAAGCGGAGCACCGCCGCGCCCGCGGCGGCGAAGCGGCGGGCCATCTCGCACAGGATGCGGTGGCAGGCTTTGCGTTCCTCGGCCAGCGGCGGCAACACCAGCACGCTCCGCAGCGGCATGGCGGGAGCATGCAGCGTCGCGGCCAGGGCACTCCCCCCGCTCTGCACCTCCGCAGGCGTTTCTTCGAAAACCTTCATCATCGCGGCAGTATAGCGGAGGCGGCCGTTTTGCACAACCCGCCGATTTCGCTTGTGCGCCGGCGGGCCATCGTGTAAAGTGAATGCCCATTTCATCCGGCACAGGGCCGTCTCGGGACGACCACTGCTGCGGAAGCGAGGACTGACGGCGCTCCGTGCGCCGCAGCCCGAGCGGATTAACCCGGGGACGTCCATCGCGGCGCGCCCCACAAAAGGTTGAG
>CAYVKQ010000158.1:0-7001 GCA_964451945.1 uncultured Lentisphaerales bacterium | reverse complement strand
GTCGGGAGGCGCGGCGACGCGCCGAGGCGATACAATGGAACAAACTCCACAAACAGCCCTGGTGACCGGCGGCGCGGTCCGCATCGGGCGCGCCCTCGCGCTCGCGCTGGCCCGCGACGGGTTCGATGTCGTGATCCACTACCGGCGCAATCGGGAAGCCGCCGGGGAGACGGCGAACCGGATCCGCGAAACGGGCCGGCGCGCCTGGACGGTCTGCGGCGATCTCGGCCGCCCCGGGGCGGCCGAGCCGCTGTTCCAGGCGGCCCTCGACCAGGCGGGACCGATCGACGTGCTGGTCAACAACGCCGCCGTCTTTGCCCTCGGCACCCTCGCCGGGACGGCGGCGGACGACTTCGAGGCGCTCTGGCGGGTCAACACCCTCGCGCCGGTTCTGCTGACCCGCGCCTTTGCCGCGCACATCCGCGGCCGCGGTCCCGACGCGGCCGGATGCGTGGTCAACCTGCTCGACCGGCGGATCGCCGGCCGCTGCGCCGACCGCATCGCCTACGGCCTGAGCAAACAGGCGCTGGCCGGCTTCACCCGCGACGCCGCCGCCGGCCTCGCGCCGCAGGTGCGGGTCAACGCCGTCGCCCCCGGCCCGGTCCTGCCTCCCCCCGCCGGCGCGCCGCGCGAAGC
The DNA here is from genome assembly GCA_964451945.1 of uncultured Lentisphaerales bacterium. Classification (GTDB taxonomy): domain Bacteria; phylum Verrucomicrobiota; class Kiritimatiellia; order RFP12; family JAAYNR01; genus JAAYNR01. Next base: position 6,365 of record CAYVKQ010000158.1, on the reverse strand, counting down.
GGCCGGCCCGCTGCCGCTCGGCCGCCGCCCCGCGCCGGAGGAGGTCGCCGACGCCGTCCTCTACCTGATCCACGCCCGTTCCGTCACGGGGCAGATCCTCTTTGTCGACGGCGGCCAGCACCTCGCCGGCGCATGAAAGGAAGCGTCATGGACACCGCCCGCGACACGATCCGCATCAGCCGCCTGGAGACGCGCTGCATCATCGGCACGCTCCCCCGCGAGCGCGAAATCCCGCAACGCCTGATCATCGACCTGGAACTGGCGTGCGATCTGGCTCCGGCGGGCGCCAGCGACGCGCTCGCCGACACGGTCGACTACGCCGCCCTCGCGCAGGAGGCGGTCGCGCTCGCAAACAACAGCCACTGCCGCCTGCTCGAACGGCTCGCCGTCCTGCTGGCGCAGCATTGCCTGCGTGATCCGCGCGTGACCGCGGTGACCGTCCGGCTGGAGAAACCCGAAGCCCTGCCGGGCGGCGCCGTCGTCCGTGTCGCCGTCACGCGCGCGAGAGAGGAGACGGGCGCAGGTAGGGCGGGCAGGCCCCTGCCCGCCGCAGGTGGCACGGGCGTCCCGTGTGGCACGGGCGTCCCGCCCGTGGATCACGGGCAAGATGCCCGTGCCACGCCCGCCGCCACCGCGGAATGCGATGCCCGTGCCACGCCCGCCGCCGCCGCGGGGCGCGTCCATCTGGCCGGCATCGGCGGCGTCGGAATGAGCGCGTTGGCGCAGGCGCTGCTCGACAACGGGTTCGAGGTTTCAGGATCGGACCGCCTGCTCGACAGCGGCGACGCCACCGACACGCTCAACCGCCTGCGCGGACAGGGAGCCGCGCTCCACCCGCAGGACGGCTCGGGGGTCGCCGGCGCGGCGCGCCTGGTCGTCAGCAGCGCCATCGAGGCGGACAACCCCGACCTGGATGCGGCGCGGCGCGCAGGCGTTCCGGTCGTCCACCGCGCCGCCCAGCTCGCCGAGCTCGCGGCCGGACGGCGCCTCATCGCGGTCACCGGAACCTGCGGCAAGAGCACGGTCACGGCGATCCTCGGCTGGCTGCTGCAGGAGGCGGGGCTCGACCCGGCGGTCGTCAACGGCGCCGGCGTGGTCGGCTGGGACGGCGGCGGCCGGATCGCCTCGGTGCGCCGCGGCGCCGGCGCGTGGCTGGTGATCGAGGCCGACGAGAGCGACCGCTCGCTGATGGTCTTCAATCCCGAACACGCCATCATCACCAACGCCTCGGCCGACCACTTCGGGCGTGAGGAGACGCTGACGCTCTTCAGTCGCTTCCGTGAACGGGTCACGGGGGTGGTGATCGACGGCGCCGGCGAGGCGGCGGCGCCCGGCGGCGCGCGCGCCGATGGATGGTGTGGCCACTTTATATTCGCGGGCACTCCCTTCACGGTGCCGCTCCCCGGCCGACACAACATCTGGAACGCCTGGCACGCGGTGCGTCTCGCCGCCGCATTGGGAATTCCCGCGCCCGCGCTGGCGTCGGGCCTGGCGACCTTCCGCGGGGTGGAGCGACGCCTGCAGCTGACCGGGAGCTGCGCCGGCGCGTCGGTGATCGACGACTACGCCCACAACCCCGAGAAACTCGCCGCCGCATGGAGCACGCTGACCGCCGCCTTCGACCGCGTCGCCACGGTGTGGCGTCCGCACGGCTACGGCCCGCTGCGCAAGATGATGGACGACCTCGAGGCCGTGTTCGCGCGGGTGGTCCGTCCGCAGGACCTGCTGCTGGTCCTGCCGGTCTACGACATGGGGGGGACGGCCGACCGCAGCGTCAACAGCGACACGCTGGTGGCGCGTCTCGCCGCGCGGGGGGTTCCGGTGCGGGGCGTGGCGACGCTGGACGAAGCCGAGGCGGCGCTGCGCGCGGTCGCGGGGCTGGGAACGGCGCTGGTCACCTGCGGCGCCCGCGATCCCGGGCTGCCCCGTCTCGCCGCCCGTCTGGGCGCCGCATGAACCCAACACAGGAGAATCGCATGTCAGCCGCATCCGCTCCGTCCACCGCGCCGCTGCGCATCCTTGGCATCGACGCCTCTCTGCGGTCGACGGGACTGGCGATTGTCGAGGCCGAGGGGTCGCGCATGAGGGCAATCTGGCATGGCCGCGTCCGCAACCCGCCCACCCGCCCCCTCTCCGCCTGTCTGCTCGCGGTGGAGGAGGCGCTCAGGGAACAGGTCGCGGCCCACCGTCCCCAGGCGGCGGCGATCGAAGGAGTCTTTTTCTCCAAGAACATGCGCACGACCCTGGTTCTGGGCCACGTGCGCGGCGTGCTGATCGCGCAATGCGCCCGCGCGGGGGTGCCGGTCTACGAGTACGAGCCGCGCCGCGTCAAGCAGGCGGTGGTGGGATTCGGCGGCGCGGTCAAGGAGCAGATGCAGCGGATGGTGATGACCCTGCTGGGGCTCGACGCCCTGCCGCAGGAGGACGAAGCCGACGCGCTGGCGCTGGCCATCTGCCATCTGCACAACCGCACCCGGCTGCGGCTCAGCGGACTCGAGCCGCTCTGAACAGGATGGAACGAGAAAAGAGAAGTCAACGCAGGGATGAGTGATCGGTTGGAAGGCAACGTCATGTGCATTGCGGGTGACAGATTCTGGCGGCAAACGCTGCGGCTGTGCGCGGCGGCGATGCTGCTGTGCGCCGCGGCGGAACCCCTGGCTGCGCGGACGAACACCGTCGTGGTGGCGACGTGGAACGTCGAGAATCTGTTCGACTCGTCCGACGACCCGGCGAACGCGGGCGACGACGAGTTCACGCCGCGCGGCAAGATGTACTGGAGCTATCCCCGCTACCGGCAGAAGCTGACCAACCTGGCCGAAGTGGTCGCGGCGATGCAGCCCGACATCCTCTGCCTCCAGGAGGTGGAGAACCGGCGCGTCCTGAGCGACCTCGCCTTTGTCACCGAACATGCTTTCGGCTGGCAGTTGCCGGTTATCGTCCACCGCGAAGGGGGCGACATGCGCGGCATCGACGTGGCGATCCTCTCCCGCCACGAGCCGAGCCAGGTCGCGTGGTTGTCGTCCGGCTTCGGACGGCGCGACCAGCTCGTTGCGGCCTTCGACATCGGCGGACGGGAACTGACCGTCTTCTGTAACCACTGGAAATCGTGGTCCGGCGACATCGCGGAAAACACCCGGACGCGCACCCGCGAGGCCCGCGCGCTGGCCAGGGAGGTACGGCGGCGCCTCAAGGCGGCGCCCGCCGCGGCCCTGCTGGCAACGGGCGATTTCAACGACCAGGTCGACAGCGACATCCTGACCAAGGAGGCCGGTTTCGTCCTCTGGCCGTCCGCCGCCACCCCGGACCTCCGCAAGGCGTTGCTCTTCAATCTGTCGGGACTCCTGCCGGCCGACGCGCGGGGCACCTACTACTACAGCAAGAACAGGGTGTGGAACACGTTCGACTCGATGAGCGTGAGTTCCGGCATGCTCCCCGGCGCCGCCGAACCCGCCCCCTGGCAGGCGGCGACCAACACCTACGGGCGTTTCATCGGCGACACACAGACCAACGCCGCGGGCTGGCCGCTCTCCTACTGGCGCGCGCTGCGCACCGAGACGGGGCGGCGCAAAGTCGGGGTCTCCGACCACTTCCCGGTGCGGGTCGAGCTGCGTCCCGCCGGCGCCGCGGCACCCGTGCCGCCGCCGGACGACACCACGCCCTCGTGGGGCACGCGGCTGTGGCGGCAGGTGCGGCGGGTTTTCCCATGACTTCGGTTCAGAGAGGAGAAGGGCTGGCGGTACCTGTCAGTCGGCTGCGGGATAGCGCTTCACCAACCGGCGCACGTAGCGGTAGTCGCGGATGACCTGCCACAGGGAGAGGGTGCCGAAGCCGCGGCGGACATTGACCGCGCCGACCTCGTACAGGTGTCGGTACTGCCACATCACCACTTGATAGGCCTCGCGGAGCGTCATGCGGCCGTCCCACATGTGGATCGGCTCGGCGCCGGCGCCGTTCACCTCGATGATGGTGAAGCCCTCGCCCCGCTGCAACTGTTCCAGGGAGTCGTAGCGGATGTCGAAGCGGCCGTAGTAGAACTCGCCCAGCGCGCGGCCGATTTCGTCGAAGACGGCGGCCATTTCGGGCGTGATCGCGTCGTTGCCGTTGAGGAAGATCGTCCCCTGCGCGTGGTTGCCGGCGAAGTTCAACTGCCGCACCTCGCCCGCCGGAAGGACGACATCCAGCAATTCCCGCTGCTTGGAGAAATAGACCCGCGCCAGCTTGCGGCAGCGGTTGTCGGAGAGGATCAACTGCCGCAGGGTGTGGACGCCGTCGCCGGTGACCGTGGGAAAGGTCTTGAGGGCCAGCGACGTCACCCGGCCGTGCGCCTCGCCGGGCTTGCGCGCGTAGAGGACCCCCGCCTCGCACGGCCGCGTGATCAGCGTCTGCAGAATGACCGCCTGTCCCTTGGGGAAGCGGCTGAAGTAATCGAGCAGCCCGGCTTCGCCGTCGATCCGCTTCACGCCGACGCCGCGCTGGCCGATGTCGGGCTTGGCGACCAGCGGGAAGCCGACGCCTTTGCACGCCAGGATCTCGCGCGCCTGCGCCAGCCGCTCCCCGGCGCCCTGGTGGCGCGCGATCGGCGGTGACACCGCGACCCGCCCCACCCAGCGCTCGGCGACCGCGGGCGGAAAGAGGGCGTAGATCTGCTGCTTCGACTCGCGCACCAGCCCCGAGGCGTACATGCAGGGGTTGGCGGCCATCACCTTGCGCAGGCCGCGATGGCGCACGGCGAGGTAGAGGACGTAGAAGAAAATGGGAAAGTAGAACAGCCCGATCGGCCAGAACTCGAAGAAGGTCGTCGGCGTTTCGCGCTCGGGCAGGGTCTCGCTCGCCGGCACCGCCGCCTCCTCCCGCAGCCGGTGACGGCGGGCCAGCCGCAGGTTCATCAGCGCCACCGCCGCCAGGACCGCGGCGACGACCGCGGCGCGCAGCCAAAAGTCCCGCAGGTGGGGCAGGACGGCCGCGCCGACGGTGAGCGCCAGGGAGAGGTAGACGACGGTTTGCGCGAACGAGGCCAGCGCAACCAGCAGCGTGAAGCGCCAGAACGGCGCGCCCAGCAGCCCCGCAGCGACGAAGGTGATGGACCGCGTTCCCGGCAGGAACCGCGCCGTGAACACCGCGCGGACCATGTGCGAGCTGAAATACTGTTCGGCCCACAGCAGGCGGCGGCGGTCGAGCCACTTGCGTTTGAAGACCTGGCGCGAGGCGAAGCGCCCCGTAAGGTAGAGCGCCAGATCGCCCGAGGAGATGCCGACAGTCAGGGCGGCCAGCGCCACCTGCCAACGGATGTCGCGCGAGGCCGCCAGCATCGCGCAACCGACGCTCACGCCATCCTCGAAGAACCACGACCCCGCCGCCACCAGCAGCCCCTGCAGGCAGGCATTGGCCTGCACCTCGGCGACAAACGCCCAGAACCATTCGGTCGGCACGCGGTTTCCTTTCTCAAGAAAAGATCACGCCCGTTCGAGTACGAGGGTGCAGGAGTGGCCGTTGACATCGACCGCGGCGCCGGCGGTCTGCGGCACCCACCGCAGGTCGACGCACAGCGTCTCGCCGCACACATAGTCGCGGTGGGCGTCGAGCGCCGCCTTCAGGGGGGCGTCGCCCGACATGTGCAGCGTGATCCGGTCCGACACGGCCAGATCGGCCTCCTTGCGCAGCCCCTGCACTGTGGAGACGAATTCGCGCGCCAGCCCCTCGCTGACCAGGGCGTCGTCGAGCGCCGTTTCCAGCGCGAGCGTCAGCGCGCCCTCGTTGGCGACGGTCATCCCTTCGCGCTCGTCGCGCCGCACCAGCACATCGTCGGGGTCCAGCGTCACGGCGGGGCCGCCGTCGTCCGGGTCGACCGCCTGCGCCTGCCCGGCGCCCAGCGCCGTCAGCGCGGCGGGGGGGAGGGCGGCGACGGCGTCGGCAACCGCCTTCATCCGCTTGCCGAGGCGGCGTCCGAGGGTCTTGAAATTGGCCTTCGCGGTCAGCCGCACGAACGCCTGCTCGTCGGTGGCGAAGGCGACGTCCTTGACGTTGAGTTCGTCGGCGATCAGTCCCGCCATGGGGCGCAGTTCATCGAGCAGCGCCGCCTCGGCGCTGACCAGCGTCGCCCGCGCCAGCGGCTGGCGCACCTTGATGTCGCACTGCTTGCGCAGGAAGTGGCCGAGGGTGACGGCGGTCTGCGCCCGCGCCATGCGCCGTTCGAGCGCCTCGTCGCGGGCGGCGGCGTTGGCCACGGGGAAGGCGCAGAGGTGGACCGATTCAGGCATCCCGGCGCCGCGCAGGTTGCGGTAGATCGTCTCGGCGATGAAGGGGGTGAAGGGCGCGGCGACCTTGCAGAGCTGCACCAGCACGTAGCGCAGCGTGCGGTAGGCGTC
>CAYVKQ010000157.1:0-7026 GCA_964451945.1 uncultured Lentisphaerales bacterium | reverse complement strand
ACTGTGTCCGATGCCTCCGCGCCACCGGGGTTCCAGCCATGCACGGTGATGAGGTTGTCGCCGAAGGCCAAGGGGATGGAAAGCAACCAGGGCGAGGTCGCCAACGTTGTCCCCGAGCCGCCAGTGGCGGTGTTGTTCCACACCAGGAAGCCGGTGACGTAGGCGTTGTTCGTACCGCCGATTGCGTAGGGGGTGAACTCGCCGTAGATGGTAGCTGCCGCGTTGGTGATGTCGACGAACGGGTCGCCGTAGTATTCGTGGGCGCCGCGGTCGACGCGGCCGGAAAGGATGCGCGGTGCGCCATCGACATCCCAGGCGCCGGCCATCCACGCGCGATTGGTGCCCGAGTCCACGCAGGGTGACGCAGCCTGGAGGCGGTAGTCGCCGGCCGCGCCGTCGACGAACAGCGGCGGGCCGCCGATGTTGTCGCCGCCGGGATTGGGGTCGGTGCAGCAGAAGGTCAGCGAGCCCCCATAGTAGTTCGCCCCCGTCGGAGCGCTGTTGCCGACGGCGATGCAGTTTTCCAGAGCGCCGCCGTAGCTGCCGCCGCCCTGCGCCGAGGCCGAGTTGGCGGCGAGCGTGACGTTGCGCAGGGTGGCGTCGAAGGCGCCGCCGCCGAGCCACGCCGAGCAGCCCGAGACCGTGCAGTTGGCGAGCGTTCCCTGGTAGCTGCCGCCGCCGAGGAGGCTGGCGCTGCCCCTCACGAGGACGCAGTTGGAGACGGCGGCAGCGGGTCCGCAGCAGAGGTTTCCGCCGCTTTGTTCCAGCCCGGGGTCCCCGGACGCGCGCGTGTGGCCATTGCTGAAGGTGAACCCGCAGAGCACGGCGCCGTCGCAGACGTAGGCGGCGCGCACGGCGCCGTCGCCGTTTCCTCCGCCCGGCGCGGCGCCGCCGGCGATGATCGTGACTCCGGGGCCATTGACACTGCACAAGGTGATGGCGCGCGTGATGCACACGCGGTTGTCCAGCGTTGTGTCGGGCAGTGCGGCGCCACCCGTGGCGTAGGTGCCGTTGGTGACGACCACGACTGAAAGCTTACGCCTTCCCTCCTTCAGGCTGCAAGCGCAACTTTCATCCAGTTTCCTCCCTCCTTGACATCCTCGCCGGCTCCCGCTACCTTTTTCCAAATGGCGCATTGTGCCACGGTTCCGGTCCGTCCGGGTGGGTGCTCCGGTTGGATGGATGGCAGGATGTGTGCCGATCTGAAGGGAGACTGACTGTGTATCCGCTCTCGCCACCGACAATCGTCGTATTCGACAGAGCCTTGGCCGAGGCCCGATCCAGAGCCCGGGTGGAGCGGATGCTGGCGGCCCTTGGAGCCAGCCTGGCATCGGTTACCCGGGCTACCGACGCCGACATTCCTGAACTCATTCGGGCCAATGGCTGGCATGACGCTCGCCTCCGCCAAGGCCGGCTTGGCGCCCATGTTGACCCTGCGCTCGTCTTCACCACCCTGATGTTGGATACCCATCCGGATACCGGGCCGGTTCTGGCGGCTTGCCCACCGGGCACCTCGCCGTGGCTGGTGCAGAACTTACTGGGATATGGCAGCCGCACGGTGGCCCGCGAGGACTGCACCTCGGGGCGCGGCGTTTGCCGGGCGCGGGTGCAGTTCGACACCATCTTCGGTTGCCCTCATGGGTGCCAGTACTGTCCGGGCGGCAAGGTCACGGTGGTGAACACCAATCTCGAGGAGTTCATTGCCAGGCAGGTCATTCCCGTAGCCGAGGCAGAGCCGTGGCAGAAGGTGTTCATGTACAATTCGCAATTAAGCGACACCCCCTGTTTCGAACCCGAGTACGGCCTTTCGAAGCTACTGGCCGAGTACTATGCCACCACGGTCGACCAGCACTATCTGATTCATACCAAGAGTGCCAATGTCGACTTCCTGCGCCAGATCGATCATCGCGGTCACACCATCGTGCTCTGGAGCCTGACCTGCGATACGACGGCGCGGATGATCGAGCCCGGCACGGCTCTGCCGGACGAACGGATCGAGGCCGCCCGCCGTTGCCAGGAAGCGGGCTACCCCATCCGCTTCAAGCTCAAACCGATCCTACCCGTGAAGGGCTGGCGGGAGCAGTATCGCCATGTGATCGAGCGCGTTTTCTCGCGGACCCGGCCGGAAAGCGTTGGCCTGTTCACACTCGCCTGGATGGATTTCGGCGAATTGAAATCGTGCATCGACCTGGAACTCATCGAACCGCGGTTCGTCCGGGCAATGGAGGAAGAGGCCAACGCCGTGCGCGGGGTCGCGACGGGTCCCTTCCCCCATGCCGTTCGCGCGGAGATCTACCGGTTCATGCTGGGTGAAATCCGGCGCCACAGCCGGGACGTGCCCGTGTTCCTTTGCACCGAGAGCCGGGAGATGTGGCGGGAACTCGGTCCCGAATTGGGGATGAGCCCCGCCGATTACATCTGCGGCTGCGGGCCCCAATGCTCCCCCGGCGCCATCCGCGTTCCGAAGGTGCTCGGGCCCAGTGAACTCCGGCGCCAGTGTCGGGATTAGGATGAACAGGAAAGGCTTCTCGCCAGGGTTGAAACCCTCAACAAGAAACTGGAACGGATCCAACAGCGCCTTGGAGACGTGCGCCGGTAAGCCGCTCTGTCCCGACGCGGGCTAGCGCGCGGCCAGCGCCTGTTTGAGCAGCGCTTCGGTGTTGGCGGCGTCGGCGCCGGCCTCGAGTGCCGCCTGCACCTTTTTGCGGGCCTGGTCCTGGGGGAATCCGAGCTGGGTGAGGGCGAGGACTGTGTCGCGCAGCGCTGCCGAATCGCCGCCGGGCAGCGACGCGGCGCGGGCGGCGAACGCCTCCGCCGGATCGATCTTGTCGCGCAGTTCGACCACCAGACGCTCCGCCGTTTTCCTGCCGACGCCGTGGACGGAGCTCAACCGCTTGACATTCCCCTCGGCGATGGCGGCGCGCAGATCGGCGACCGAGAGGCCGTTGAGGATGCCCAGCGCCACCTTGGGACCGACGCCGTTGACGGTGGTCAGCAGCTCGAAGGTCGCCTTCTCTTCGCGGTCGGCAAAGCCGAACAGCAAATGCTCGTCCTCGCGGATGACGGGACAGGTGTAGAGCAGGCAGGGCTCGCCCGCGGCGGGAAGACGGTCGTAGGTGTTCAGGGAGATGACGACCTCGTAGCCGACCCCCTGGACATCGATCCAGGCGACGGTCGGTTTTTTCTCGAACAACGCGCCGCGCACAAATGCGATCATGCTCCGATCCTTTCCACACCGGGGCGTCTATGCCCCCTGCGGCTTGCTCCGGCGTAGGGATACAGGGAACAGTGACAGACCCTCCCCGGACAATGATGAAAGGATAGCAGATTCCGCGTCCGGCGTGCTAAACTTGATGGACGATCACTACACAGGGGAGCGGCGATGATCAGAAACGGGTTTCTTTCCGGAGCGGCCGCGCTGCTTGCGGGCATGGCATGGGCCGGCGCCAACGGCGTTCCCGCGCGGCCTCGCGGCGCGAACTGGGTCGATGCCGGCGACGGCTACCGCTGCCGCGGTGGCTGGGTGGCACTCGGGCGGGTCGCCGACGAATGGGCCGTGCCGACCGACGACGCGGCGCGGCTGCAGGCACGCGGGACGGTCGAGCCGCTGCCGCAGGGCGAAGGGCCGGGGCACGGTCCGCTGCGTTTGGTCCGTCCCGGCGGGGCGCCCGGTGCGCAACGCCTCACCGCGCGGACGGCGCGCCAGCGGCTGGCCGGCCTGCGCGCGCAGGCGGACGGCGGGCGCGCCGACCCCGTGTTCGCCGACCGCCGCAGCGGCCTGCGCCTGGTGCCGCGCGGTCAGATCGTCGCGCGCCTCGCCGACGGCGCGGAGCCCGCAGACCTGCCGTTCGCGTTCGCGGCGGTGCACCGCCTGCCCGGCACGGCCGACCAGTACGTCCTTACCGTTCCCGATCTGACTGGCGAAGAGCTGCTGGCGCGGGTCTCGGCGCTGGCGGATCTGCCCCAGGTCGCCTGGGCCGAGCCCGACTTCCTCAAGGAGTGGCGCCGCCACCAGGTGCCGGACGACCCGCTCTTCGGCTACCAGTGGCACCTGCAGAACGACGGCTTCTGGTTCTTGAACGGCACCCCCTATTCGCCGGCCGGCGTGGACATCGACGCCCCCGAGGCGTGGGACCGCCAAACCGGCAGCGCCGATGTGGTGATCGCGGTGATCGACGACGGCGTGCAGGCGGCCCATCCCGACCTGCAGGCGAATCTCTTCACCAACAGCGGCGAGACCGCGGCCAACGGCATCGACGACGACGGCAACGGCTATGCCGACGACACCGCGGGCTGGGATTTCATCAACGCGGTGAACACGCCCGAGCCGAAGGTCGCGGGCGACGGCCACGGCGTAGCCACCGCCGGGCTGGCGGCGGCGCGTGGGAACAACGGCATCGGCGTGAGCGGCGTGGCGCCGTCCTGCCGAATCCTGCCGGTCAAGATCTTCCAGGGCGATTCCTTCGTCGGGTCGAGCGCGCTGGCCGCCGCCGTCCGCTACGCCGCCGGGCTCACCGCCCCCGCGCCGTGGCGCGGCGCCGACGTCCTCAACATGAGCTTCGGCGGCGGCGCGCCCTCGCTGGTCGAGGACAGCGCCTTTGCCGACGCGGCCGCCCTCGGCCGCCAGGGCAGGGGGTGCGTCCTCGTCGCCAGTTCGGGCAACAGTGCCTCCGACTACTACCCCTACAGCCAGTCGCTTGCCCCGGGGACCTACTGTTTTGAATGGCGCTACACCAAGGATCCCGCCGTTTCGTACGGCGACGACACCTGCCGCCTCGGCCTGGTCCTGTTTCCCGACGGGACGATCGAGCGCTTCGACCAGCCGACGCCGCCGGCGGGCTGGAACCTCAAGCCCGAAGCCGACCGCCCGGGATGGGTGATGGAGGAGAATCCGGCGAAGGCGTTCGGTCTGGGCCGCTATCAGGCGCGGGCGGAGATCACGCAGAACAACAGCTACGCGGTCTGCCGTTCGAAACCGGTCACGTTTTCGCAGACCAACAGTGTCACGTTCTACTACTGGATTTCGTCGGAGGCCTATTACGACTTCATCGAATTCCGCGCCGTGCGGGCCGGCGCGCCGCCGCCGCCCTTCACGCAGGTCGACAGCGGCGTCTACGATACCGATCCGTACGTCTCCTATCCGGCCAGCCACGCCGGCGTCATCGCCGTCGGCGCCTCGACCGAATTCGACTACCGCGCCTATTTCAGCCAGTACGGCGCCGATCTCGACTTGGTCGCGCCGGGCGGCGGCGGGCTGGTCGGGATCGTCACCACCGACCGCACCGGGGCCGACGGCTACGAGAGCGGCGACGAGGTGACGGGCTTCGCCGGCACCTCGGCTTCGGCGCCGATCGTCTCGGGCGCCGCCGCGCTGCTGCTGTCGCGCCATCCCGACCTGACGGCGCCGGAGGTGCGGTCGCTGCTGCGGCGGACCGCCGACAAGGTGGGTCCGGTCGCCTACGCCGGAGGCGGGGAAGCGGACGCGGGCGGCCGGAACGACTTCTTCGGCTACGGGCGCCTGAACGTCGGCCGCCTGCTGGGACTGGCGCGCGTGACCGTGGCCGCCGGCTTCGGCGGGGCCTCGGCCACGGCCGACGGGAGCGCGGCGTTTTTCTGCGAACCGGTGCATCTGCCGACGCTGCTCGCCACGGCGGAAGACTATTTCAGCTTCCAGGGATGGGAGGCTGCGCCCGCGGCGCACGCGGTGGTCTTCGCGCCGGCGGCTGCCGAGACGGTCGCCGCGATCTACGACGATGTCACCCTGACCGCGACGTTCGATCCACTGCTGGCGGCGCTCGGCACGCCGCTCTACTGGCTGGCGGCGCACGGGCTCGACGCGCCCGATTTCGACACGGCCGAGGCGGGCGACGGCGACGGCGACGGACACGCCGCCTGGCAGGAGTGGCAGGCGGGGACCGACCCGGGCGATGGCGCGTCGGTCTTCCGCGTCCGCGCCTTCGAGCGGCTTGCCGACGGCCGTTGCGCGGTGTCCTGGGCCTCGGTCACGAACCGCGTCTACGACGTGCTGGCTTCGGCCGCGCCCGGCGGCGCTGCGCCGACGGTGCTGGCGGCGGGGCTCGCCGCCACGCCGCCGATCAACGTCCACACCACCGCGCCCCTGCCGGCGGCGTCCGGTTTTGTGAGCATTCGCGCGACGACGCCCTGACCGCGCGGGAAAATTCACCCTTGACGTCGTCGGACGGGCGGCCTACGTTACAATCATGTCGATTGCGTTGCAGCCATTCTTCTGCGGATCAACCATCATGCGATGAGGGATCACATGAGACCGCAAACCGTGCACGTTCTTCCGGCAGCATTCGCCGTTCTTCTCGGCTTGCCGCTCGTCCTTACGGCTGAACCGGTCGTTTTGTTCAGCGACGATTTCAGCTATGCGACCGCCGGCTCGGTCACCACACCAAGCAGCACCGCCTGGAGTTCGGCCGACGCCTATTCGGTCTACACCTATATCTATCCGGCCGGCGGAACCGTCAAACTGGGAAAAACGGGTGCGGGCGGCATCCTTACCACCACCAACCTAACCGTCCGCACGGGCACCCTTGCCGTGCAGGTCGACGCATTGGGGTGGGACAGCGACGAGAAAACGTTCGACATCGCGGTCGGCGGCACGGCAGTTTCCTTCGCCTGCGCCTACGACAAATCGACCCCGACGCAGTTCCAGACGTTTACCCAGGAGGTCGCCGTCGCCGCCGGGGTGATGACGGTGACCTTTCAAACCGCGGCCGACAAGCGGATCTTCCTCGACAACATCCTGGTCTCCCACCTCTCCGGTGGGGAGTCGGACGAACCTGATTTCTTCGTCTACCATCACACGGCGACGAACGTGTGCGCGCTCGACGAAGTCTCTTTCACCATCACCGCCGCGGTCGGAGGCGCCCCCACCAACGTGGCCTATGCGGGCGGTCTGCCGGCGGGCGCCGCCTACACCTTCGCCGACGGCTTGTTCTCGTGGACGCCGACGCTCGATCAGACTGGTTCCTACGAGTTGATGTTCACCGCCGCGGACGC
>CAYVKQ010000156.1:0-7040 GCA_964451945.1 uncultured Lentisphaerales bacterium | reverse complement strand
CACCGGCGGCTCGGAGTATGTCGACCTCGGTGGGCGGCAGTTGAACGGACGGGCCTACTGCAGCCGCTTCAACTTCAAGGGGGCCGAGCAGCAGAAGCGGGTCGGCGACCTCTCCGGCGGCGAGCGCAACCGCGTCCACCTCGCCAAGCTGCTGCGCCGCGGCGGCAACCTGCTGCTGCTCGACGAACCGACCAACGACCTCGACGTCACCACCCTGCGCTCGCTCGAGGAGGCGATCACCTCCTTCGCCGGCTGCGCCATGGTGATCAGCCACGACCGCTGGTTCCTCGACCGCGTCGCCACCCACATCCTCGCCTTCGAGGGCGACTCCAGGGTGACGTGGTTCGAGGGGTCCTACTCCGACTACCACGAGCAGCGGCGCAAGCTGCTGGGCGACGACGCCGACCGCCCCACGCGCGTCCGCTTCCGTCCCATCCGCCACAACTAATCCGGCTTTTTTTCTTCCATTACCCGCGAGACGACGCGGCCGTCGGGCGGGAGGTCGGCCCGGCTCTTGCCGCAGGCGGCGAGGACCGCCTCGGTCGTGCGGAAGTGGCACTTGCAGGTGCGCAGCAGCACCTCGGGACCGTGCTTGCGGACCAGCTCGACCGCAGCGGCGCGGACCTGGTCCGACGCCCCCTTGGGGATCGCGGCCCCGAACTCGCCCCCGATCCGCAGCAGGCTGCGCAGGAACGCCTCGCGCGCCAGCACCGACGCCGCCGCCACGGCGATGTCCGACTCGGCCTTGTGCCGCTGCTCCAGAACGATCGAACGCCCCTTCTTCATCAGCGCCCGCTTGATCACATGCTCCGAACCGAACTGGTCGGCGACGGCGCGCGGACAGTCGGCGACCGTCTCCAGCAGGTTCTCGATGCAGCGCGCGTGCGCCCAGGCGAGGAGGCCGTTGACGTTGCGGAACTTGGCGTAGAGGCGGTTGTAGGTCTCGGCGCCGATCGCCACCAGCGCGTAGCGGTTGCGGCCGAGCAGGTCGCGCAGGCGCGCGCCGATCGCCAGTACCTGCTTGTCGGAGAGCTGCTTGCAGTCCTTGACACCGATTTCGCGCATGGTCTTGGCGAGGTCGGGGTTGACGTAGGCCGCGGCGGCGACCAGCGGACCGAAGAAGTCGCCCTTGCCGCTCTCGTCGATCCCCATGTGCGGCGCCGTCGCCTCGGGCGTGAGCACCTCTTCATAGCCCACGCCCGCCGCGCCGAGGACCAGCGGCTCTAGGTAGAAAAGAACGAAATCCTCGGCGCCCTTGCCCTGCACCAGGCATTTGCCGCTGGTGTAGAGGTTGATGTGGCAGTCGGCCCCCTCGACCGCAACCACGGTGTGGGGAACGGTGCACGGTTTGAAATTACCGTCCTTCAGCAACTCCTTGAGGGTCCGCTGCTGGTCGCCGGTGAGGGTGTAGGTGAACGATGTCTTGGGTGTGGCCATACGTCGCGTGGGCAAAAGGATCGGGGATCGGGAGGCTTTAGGCAAGCCCGAAATTCTTTCCCGTTTGCGTTTGACATCCGCGGGCCGCCCGCCTATCATCCCCTTGTTTTTCGCGCGAATCGGCAAACGGAAGTCCGTGAAAATCGGACGCGGTCGCGCCGCTGTAAACGGTTACAACGTCCAAAGGCCATTGCCCCGCAGGGGGCGAGAAGGCCGGACGAAGGTTGGAAGCCGTAAGCCAGAAGACGTGCCGGTTCGCAACAGGTGAAGAACTCCTTCGCGTTCAGGGGAGCGGCACCGTGCCGGCCGTCGGTTTCCGGCGGGCACTCCGGCCCCGGCCCATGGGGGCGACAGACGCGCGGGACGTTCTTCCGGACACAGGGAAACGTCTTGCGCGTTTTCCGTTTCCGCCCCCGGGAGAGGGACGGAGGAGTGCACCATGAAGCTGAACCGCCTCACCGCCGCGGGCGCCCTCGCCCTCGGCGTCGCCGCCGGCGCCGCCGCGCAGGCCGAACCCGTAGCCACCAACGCCCCGATCATCGTCACCGCCAGCCGCACCGGGCGGTCGGCCGACGAGATTGCCGCGGGCGTCACCGTCATCACCGCCGATGCCATCGCCCGCTCCGGCGCGGCCGACGTCGTCCAGGCGCTGGAGACGCTCGGCGGCGTCTATATCCGCAAGACAAGCGGCAACCCCAGCCGCGCCGAGGTGTCGCTGCGCGGCTTCGGCGAGAATTCGCACGGGCGCGTCCTCGTCCTCGTCAACGGCGAACGGCTGAACAACCTCGACATGTCGGCCCCCGACCTGCTGCGCATCCCCTTCGGTTCGATCGAACGGATCGAGATTCTCCACGGACCGCAGGCGGTGCTCTACGGCGATTCGGCCGGCGCGGGCGTGATCAACGTGGTCACCCATCCCGGCGGCGGCGCGCCCACCACCACCATCGGCGCCACCGTCGGTTCGCAGCACACCCGCGGCGCCGCGGTGAGCACCGCGGGGCCGCTCGACGACACCGTGCGCTACGCCGTCGACGCCAACTGGCTGCGGAGCGACGGCTGGCGCGAAAACAGCGACTACGAGACGCGCGACATCCGCGCCACGCTGAACGCCGACTGGAAAGAACGCTTCAGCTCGAGCCTCTCGCTCTTCTACAACCAGGCCGGCTACGGCATGCCGGGCGACCTCACGCGCGCACAGATGCGCGCCAACCCGAAGCAGTCCGACACGCCGCGCGACACGTTCGACTCCGAGTCGTGGGGCCTTGCCTTCGGCCACGCGCTGCTGGTGGGCGAGGAGGGACGGCTCGCCCTCGACTTCACCGCCTCCCGCCGCCTCACCGATTCGGACAACGACTACACCGCCTGGGGCTACTGGATGTACTACAGCGGCACCCTCGACAGCTTCACCCTCTCGCCGAGCTATTCGGACCGCTACCGCATCGCCGGCCTCGACAACCGCCTCACTCTCGGCATCGACGCCCGCTTCGACACGCTGGCGATGGCCTACACCTACAATCCGCAGATCCCCTTGTGGGGAATCAGCAACAAGCGTTTCGATCTGGACCGCCTCTCGCTGGCGGGATACGCCGAGAACGAGACGTTCTTCAGCGAGACGCTTTCGCTCGTCCTCGGCGGACGCGCCGACCGGATCAGGAACGAGCCCGACGTCAACAACGCCGGTCTGCGCGACGTCGCCTCGACCGAAAGCGCCCTCTCGGCCGCGCTGCTCTACCGGCCGACGCGGCAGGTCAAGACATTCGCCCGCGCCGCCACCCTCTACCACGCGCCGTTCGCCGATGAACAGGTGAACATCTGGGGCTTCCCGCCCGCGGTGGTCGCGCTCGAACCCGAGACCGGCCTTTCCTTCGAAGCCGGCAGCGTCGCCCGCCTCGGCGAACGCTGGGAGGCCGGCCTGACCGCGTTCCAGCTCGATCTGGAGAACGAGATCGTCTACAACCCGGTCGCCTTCGCCAACCAGAACTACGACGACACCCGCCGCCGCGGGATCGAGTCCTCCCTCTCCTGGACCCTTCCCGGCACCGCCCGCCTCGCGGCCTTCTATACCTTCGTCGAGGCCGAATTCGACGCCGGTTCGAACGCCGGCAACGACGTGCCGCTGGTGCCGCGGCACCTGCTGACGGTCAACGGCGAGTGGTCGGTGGTCGACGACGTCGCCCTGCTGGGCGCCTTCCGCGCCACCGGCAGCCAGACCCACGGCAGCGACTTCGCCAACGCGCAGCGGAGCCTGGCCGGGTTCGGCGTCGTCGATCTCGGCGTCCGCGTCACGCCGCGCCGCGTCGAAGGGCTCGCCGTCACCTTCAGCGTCGACAACGTGTTCGACAAGCTCTACGCCGCCACCGGCTTCTACGGCACCAGCTTCTATCCCGCCAACGGCCGGACTTGGCGCTTGACCGCCTCCTACACGTTCTAGCGCCCTCTCCGCGATCACTCTCAACCCGCCGAGGACGGCGGGCTCCAGACTGGCACGGCGTGCCGAAGATGTAGCGTGGGACCTGTGGGACCGCGCATCCGGCGGCGGGGCCGCGATCGGCCGCCGTGCAACGTCGGCCCCACGTGGCTGCACCCCGGCGTGGTTTTCGTGTGTTTCGTGGGCCATCCTGGCGTCGGCCTGAGCTCTGCATGCTCTGCGCGGGAAACAGCGTCGGTCTGCGCTTCGTCGCGCTCCCCCACCGCAGCCAACGAAGATGATGGGGATGCCCAACACTAACGCCTAACCCCTAACCCCTAACCCCTAACCCCTAACCACTCACGGCGCCAGGTGGATCGAAGCCATGCGGTCGGGTACGTGGACGTAGGTGAAGGAGGTGAGCGTGTAGACGCCGAAGCGCGTGCCGGGACCGGAGAAATGCGGACCCAGCGTCGATGCGGCGTTCATGTAGAGCGTGTCGCCCGGCTGGAACGGCTCGGCCGCGAGCCCGTCGAGCGGAATCGCCAGGCGGTTGACCCATTTGTCCGGAGCGGTGATGTCGCTCGCGTAGGTGGAGCGGTAGTTGTCGCCCGGCACGACGTGCCAGCGGAAGTTGACTTCGCCGAAGCTCGCCGCGTAGAAGCGCCCGTCGGGGGCGACGAACCAGCAGCGGTAGGGCATCGAACGGGTGCGCGCGAACATGATCTCGATGTCGTCCCAGTAGGAGATGGCGGCGCAGGGCTTCAGCTTGCTGGTGTCGAGGTGCTGCGTGATCTCGAGATAGAGGAACGAGCCGTCATGCGCGGCGCGCACCGCGGAGGAGAACGCCGAGGGCGTCTCCGTGCCGGCTGCGTAGAGCGGCTGGTTCGTCGCGGGGATCTGCGTCCAGGCGACCCGGGCAATGTCGCCGCCCGCATCGGGGATGCGCACGGCCTCGTAGCGCGGATAGGGCGTATCCGCGCGCAGCCAGTAGGCTTCGCAACCCTGCTGCATGTATTCCCACATGTCGGTCTTGAAGAGTTCGAGCGCACCTTTTGCCTGCGGTGTGTCGGCGAGGCGGTCGGCCTCCGCGATATAGCCGGCGAGTTCTTTCATCACCTCGGGCGTGCCGACGTACTTCCAGCTCGCCTCCTGGCTGGTGCCGTTGATCTGCGGCGGACGGATTGCCGGATCGCAGTAGCGCTTCTCGCAGAGGTCATGGAACTTTCGCATCGCGGGCGCGGCCTTGCCGAACATTGAGTAGTACTCGTTAAGCAGTTCATCCGCCGTGCGGTCGGGGTTCTGCAGCAGCTCGAGCTGCATGTAGCTTTCGAGTGCTCCGTTGATGCCGCACTCGACGATGCCGGCGCGCGCGTTGATCCGTTTCAGGAACTGGTACTGTTCCACCGCCTTGCGCGAGAAGTAGCCAGGGAACGTCTTGAAGTTCGCGTTCTGCGCCGTTTCCAGGGGGAACGTATTGTAAAGCCAGAGTCCAAGCGGGCGTTCCGGATACCGCTCGCGCCATTCGGCCATGCGCTCGAACTGCCGCTGGTAGCCCTTCTTGAACGGCATGCGGTTGTTGAAGAGGCAGAACCACACGATCACGTTATCCTCCAGGTCGAACCCGGTCGGCAGCCCCTCGTGCGACATGTAGGCGAGCGTGGAGATCATCTTTCCGGGATGGGACTTCTTGATCTCGCGCGCCACCTTGTTCACGAAGCGGAACCAGTAGGTGGAGTGCGCGGAGCTGTCCTTCGCGCGCTCGGGCTCGTATTGCGGACGGCACTTGTCGCAGCGGCAGAAGGAGGAGTTGTCCATCGGCTCCAAACAGTACGAATCCTCGCCCCAGCGCTTCTTTGTCGGATCGGGATCGTCGAAGTAGGCGCGCACTTCCGCGATGACCCGGGCAATCACCTCGGGGTTTTCGTAGCAGAGCTGCGCCGGCAGCGCGGCGTCGGACGTGCCGACGGAGAAGAAATCGGGGCGGAACTCGCGGAACTGCTTCGAATCCTTCTTCCAGTAGTAGTCGTAGAAATGGTAGAACGAGTGGTTGGCGCTGCGCTTCAGACCGCCCGCGCGGTGGCGCGCCAGGAAAAGCCGCTGCTGGTTGTGGATGCGCCGCGCGTCACGCCCGCCGTAGCCGAGTGCGTGGTAGCGCTTCGCGTTTTCGTCCTGCCCCTTCCACATGAGCACGTGGTAGCTCCCGCCGCTCCAGGTGCCGCCGCGCGCAAAGATGAACGGCTGCTGCCGGCGGGTGCCGATGGGAACGGCCAGCGAGGGCTCGTGGGGCAGCAGGATGCCGTAGTCCGTGGGATCGAGCCACTTGACGCCAACGATGTTCTCGAGGAACTCGTAGACCGCATACATCGAACCCTGCGCGTCCCACATGTCGGGCCAGTCGCGGCCGAGCACGCCGTTAACGTCATTCGTGTAGACAAACGAGGTTTTGTCCGGCTTGTCGCGTCCGATCAGGTCGATGCCGTCCGCGCGGATGTCGATCCGGCACTCCTGCTCGTCGAGTCCTTCCGCGGTGTGCTTGGCGCGCCGGGAGGGGCCGACGCAGATCTCGAAGCGCATTTTCGGCTCGGCGTCGGTGATGATGCGGAACTCGGCGCCCGTGATCTCCTTCAGATGCCAGGCGAGGTCGGCGGCGCCGAAGCGCGCCGCCTTGTCCGCGTCGGCGGCAACCACGATGTCGGCGAGGGCGGTACCATTCTCGGCGAGGCGCACCTTGCGCGTCCCGCCAGGGAGCAACGTGCAGCCGACGAGCGCGGCGAGCGCAACGAACGTCACGGTGTGCATCAGTGTGTCTTGTGCCATGGCTCGGCTATCCTTTCCAGTTCTGTTTCCTTGTCCCCGGAGTCGTGCATGCTATCGGCATCCTCCCTCCCCAATGATTCTGCCTACAATGATTTTGTCAGCTCACATGCGTCCGGCCCAGCCCCCGCAATGCCTTGGACTTCAGTAGGTCTGTCAGCGAGTGATGCCAGCGGGGCGTTTGAACACCCGCACGCCGTAGGGCGGCAGGTCAATCGTGCCAGCAAAGGTCTCCTCGCTCAGAATGTCGGTCAGAGGCTCTGTTTTCACCGCAACCTGCCGCGGTGCCGCGGCGTAGTTGATGACGAAGACGTGTTCGGTCGTGCCGTCGCTGCGGACCGTCGCCGACACCTGATCGGGCAGGACGCCGCCCAGGGCG
>CAYVKQ010000155.1:0-7136 GCA_964451945.1 uncultured Lentisphaerales bacterium | reverse complement strand
AACATCAAGCGGCGGGTGATGGCCTGCCTGGAGGGCGAGCGTCCCCGCGAGCCGTCTGCGCAAGGCCGGGCGCATGGGGTGCGACAGGGCCGCTCGCCAGTCCCGCAGTTTCGGGGCAGCCCCTGTTCCACATCCCGTATCCACATCGGCAATTCGAATACTGGCGCAATAGGTTCTTCGGGGTCGGGGTCGGTATCGGAATCGGGGGCGTACTTCCTTGGTTTTTGTCGATACCGATACCGACCCCGACGCCGATGGTTGCATCTCCATAATCAGAATTGCTGGATCCACATCCCGTGTCCTTGCATCCGGCGGGGGGGCGGCATATAATGCCTTTTTTTGATCGCTTCACCCATCAGCAGGCGGCTCGGTTCATGCGAAAAAGACTTCACGTCGGCGCGGCACAAATCTTTTCAACCGGCCCGGTGGCCGAGACCTTGCGGCGGATCGACGGCCAGGCCCGGATCGCCGCGGCGGCCGGCGTCGAAGTGCTCCTGTTCGCCGAGGGGACGCTGCACGGCTACGACTACGACATCACGCCCGGGGCGCTGGCGGCGGCAGCCGAAACGGTCGACGGTGCCTCCTGCCAGCGGGTGCACGAAATCGCCAGCCGCCATGGGATCACCCTTTTGGTCGGGTTCTTCGAGCGCGACGGCGATGCCTGCTACAACACCCACGCGGTCATCGCCCCCGGCGGGCTGCTGGGCGTGCAGCGGAAACACTGCCTGACCGCCGGCGAACTCAAGGCGGGCTTCTCCCCCGGTCCGCGCGCGCGGACCGTCTTCACCTTCAACGGCGTGCGCACGGCGATCCTGATCTGTGCCGACACAGGCATTGCCGGCCGCTATGAACTGCTGCGCGAGCACGAGGTGCAGTACACCTTCATCCCGACCGGCGGCGGCGGCAAGTTCAGGGACTATCTGCACGAAGCCGATCTGGCCACCGAGGAGGGGCTCAAGCGCTACGTCGAGAACCGGCCGCGGGTGTTCAACACCGACGCGGTGGTGGCCGAAGTGCGCGAGCACCGCCTGGGGTGGACTACCTGCAACGCCATGGGGCGCGCCGGCGCCAACACCTGCCACCAGGGGCATTCGATGATTGTCGACAACAACGGACTCATGCGGGCGCAGATGCCCGGGACGATCGTGCTGGAGCACCAGGAGGACGCCCTGATCCACGCCACGCTGACGTTTGGAGAGACGGTATGAACAAGCCGCGGATCTACTGGAACGAACGGGCCGAAACGATGTCGCGCGACGAGCTGTCGGCGGTGCAACTCGCCGGTCTGCAGAAGACAGTGCGACACGTGTGGGAGAACAACGCGTTCTACCGCGAAAAGCTGCGCGCCGCCGGTGTGGAGCCCGGAGCGATCCGCAGCCTCGACGACCTGCGCGCCCTCCCCTTTCTCACCAAGGACGACTTCCGCGACGCCTACCCGCTGAAGATGCTCTGCGTGCCGCGCGAAACCCTGCGCGAGATGCACATGAGCTCGGGTTCCACGGGGACGCCGGTGGTCATGGCCTACACCGAGAACGACCTCGACCAGTGGGCCGAATGCATGGCCCGCTGCTACGCCATGGCGGGACTGTCCGCGGGCGACACGGTGCAGATCACGCCGACCTTCGGCCTCTTCAACGGCGGCTTCGGCATGTACCACGGCGCGCGCAAGGCGGGACTGTTCACCCTTCCGGCCAGCTCGGGCAACACCGCCCGGCAGATCATGCTCCTGCGCGATTTTCAGGTCAAGGGCCTCACCGGCGTCGTCTCCTACGCGCAGCGGATCATCGAGATGCTCGACGACGCGCAGGTCGAGCTGCCCGACCTGCGCGTCGGCATCTTCGGCGCCGAGTCGTTTTCCGACGCCATGCGGCGGCTGGTCGAGCGGCGACTGGCGATCCGCGCCTACGATATCTACGGCATGACCGAGACGGGCGGGGTCTCCACCACCGGGCAGGATTGCGACGCGCGCTGCGGCATCCACGTGTGGGAGGACCAGTACATTGTCGAGATCGTCGATCCCGAGACGGGCGCGCCGCTCCCCGACGGCGCCCTGGGCGAGGCGGTCTTCACCTCGCTGACGCGCGAGGCGATCCCGGTGATCCGCTACCGCACCCGCGACCTGACCCGCATCGTCGGCCGCGAACGGTGTGCCTGCGGCCGGACCGGCACGCGGATCGACCGCATCCACGGCCGCTGCGACGACATGCTGATCGTCAAGGGAGTGAACTTCTTCCCCAAGCAGGTCGAGCAGGCGCTGATGGAGATCCCCGGCGTGCTGCCCGAGTACCAGATCATCATCGAGGACACCCACGGCGTGTGCGACGTGCGCATCAACGTCGAGGCGCGCGAGGGCGTGACCGGCTTCATGGTCGAGAAGGCCCTGAAGGAGCGCCTGGGCTTCAGTCCCAAGGGCGACGTCTTCAAGCCCGGCACGCTGCCGCGCAGCGAGGGGAAAGCCAAGCGGGTCATCCACGTGCACAAGTAGGCGCACGCGGGCGCTACGCCAAGTGAAAGACCTCGCGCAGATCCTCGGAGACGGGGCTGTTGTCGGGATTGGAGGGCATCAGTTCGCGCATCGACGCCCACCACTTCCGGCAGATTGCCGTTTGCGCCATGCCAGCCCAGCGCGCCTCGTCCTCGATCTCGACAGTGCCGAAAAGCTGGTTTGTCGCCGGATGGAGGAAGATCGAGTAATTGTGCGCCCCGTGCGCCTTGAGCTCGGCTGCGAGCTCGGGCCAGATGGGGTTGTGGCGGCGGCGGTATTCCTCGTGCTTGTCGGGATGGACGCTCATCACAAACGCTTTGCGGATCATGGGTGTACTCCTTGTATCGGGGTGTGGAATAGGGCTGGTTTCACGCACTCTCCTTCCCGCCGCCGTGCAGGCGGCCGAGCAGCGCGATCGTCTCCTCGGCGAGGAGGCTTCCGCCTTCGGGGCCGACCGGGTTGCTGGCGGGGATCGAGCCGTAGCCGCCGCCGCCGGTGGAACGGAGGCTGGGGACGTAGGTGCCGGCGCCGGCGAGTTGGATGAGGAACGTTTGCAGGAAGGGGCTGCGCGCCTTGATGCGGATGCCGTAGTCGAGATAGTACTCGAACGGGTTGCTGGCGAAAGCGACGTCGCCGAGGCGGACGGCGCGGATGACCACGGTCTGGGCGGCGTCGGGTTTCTCCTTCATCTCCTCGTAACGGGTGGCTACGCCGCGCAACCAAGCGCCCTGTTGCGTGGCACGGGTGAGCGGCAGATACCAGCGGGGCTCTTGCAGTAAGCCGGGATTGTCCGTCAGCCGTTTGATCTCGGCATCACGCAAGGCATCGGCCGCCTCGGCCTCGCGCAGCGCCGCCGCGGCGTCAGCGGCGCTGATCCGGTTCAGCGGCAGATTGGCGACAAGGGTCGCGGTCCGCAGCGGCAGGTCGCTGACCGCCTCGGCGCCGATGGCGTCGACCACGTCGCCGACGGCGCGGGAGAGCCGGGCGGCGATGGCGGCGCGCGGCGTTTGGCGGCGCAGCCGTTCCATCCGTCTCACCGCCTCTTTTTCGTAAAGGAGGTGCGGCGACTGGTCACCGGCCGTGCTGCATTGGGGAAGCACGAACAGCCCGTCGCCGAAACGCCGGCGCAGGGCCTGACGGGTATCGTGCCAGTAGTCTGGGCTGTAGCGGTATTCGTGCTCGCTCACCTGCGAAGGACAGGGAACGTTGACCACCACGCCGGTGAGCGCGCCGGCCGGATCGTAGGTCGCCAGCACATTCACGCTGTGGTCCTCGTATCCTTCGATATGGGAGAAATGGGGCACGGCGGTGTTGCCGTACATGGTCGACTTGCCGTCGCGGTCGGTCCAGCGGCGGTTGCGGCCGACGACGGCGAAGTCGAGCCCCCAGGCGACGGTGCCGGGCTTCCGGCCGCGCCAGGCGGCAGTGACCGCTTCGACGATGCGGGCGACGACCAGATCGCCGTAGGCGGCGGGGTCGAGAACGTCGGGCGCGAGCCGCTCGCGGATGCCGGGCGGTAGATATTCTCCCTGGCTGCCCCCTCTGGGCGCGGTGTGGGTGTGGGTGCCGTTGATGATCACCGCACCGCCGTTCAGCTCGGGAACGGCGGTGGCGAGGCGGGCGTGGGCCGCCTGCCCGATCTCTCCGTAAATGGCGCCGAGATCGCACGAGACGAAGGCCGCGCATCCCTCGCCATTGTCGAGGACGAGCGCCGTGACGGTGAGCGGTTCGGGCGGTTCCTCGGGCAGGCGTCCGTGGAACTGGCCCGCGATAAACATCGGTTGCGACGGGGTGATGTCGACCGAGGCCCAGCCGACGCGGAGCGGCGTCCGCTCCGGGCGGAGCGCGGTGCCCATGACGCGCTCCATGTAGAACTCGGGCAACGGCGGGCAGTCGGCGCGGGCAGGGCGCATCTGGTCGTAGATCGGCCGGAAGCCGAGCGAGGTGTAGAGCTTCCAGGCGCGCGTGTTCTCCTTCTGCACCGTGAGGTTCATCCTGGGGGGCCCGTAGGCGTCGCCGATTTCCAGCAGGCGCGACATGATCAGGCGCCCCGCGCCCTGTCCCTGCATCGTGGGCCGGATGCAGATGCCGAAGGTGCTCATCTCCGACTTCGCGTCCTTCCACTGGTACCACGCCTCGCCGTGGATCGAGCCGTCGTCCGCGGCGAGCACGAGGCAGACCATGCAGGGGTTGGCGGCCGCCTGCGGAACCCACTGGGGCGCGCCGTCGGCGAGCGACGCGGGCGACCCGCGGTAGTAGATGCCGTCCTTGACCGGGACATCGCGGTAGAAGGCGACCATCTGCGGCAGGTCGGAAGCCTCGATCAGGCGGATGGTGATCTCGCGGCCGCCGCGTAGCGTGACGCGGCGGGACGGGGCGAACGGGCGGTCTTCGTTTTTCATGGCGGAATCTTTCTGGTTGGAATGAAGTGTGGGAACCGTCAGACGATCTTTTCCAGCACGACGTGGCGGCCGCCCTCGATGGGGAAGGGCGCGGTCGAGACGGGGTAGCCGCTGTGGTAGCCGATGCGCGCATGCATGCGGTGGTCCGGATCGTAGACGCCGTGGACGAGTTTGTAGGCGGGCGGACTGCCGCCCGGCTCGAAGTTCACCGCGTCGATGCGGAAGTAGATGTTGTGCGAGGGGGGAAGGCCGAAGGTCGGCTGGCGCAGCGCCGAGACAATCTTGCGGTTGTGCTGCGCCACGATGTGGATGATGTGAGAGAAGTGCGACGAATCGTGGAACACGACCGCCTCTTCGCAATTATGGGCATAGAGGTAGTCGGCGACGGTGTGCTCGCCGAAGACAAAGCCATACTTGAATCCCTGCACACCGACGCTGCGGAACGCCTGGTGGTCGCTCTGGTCGGCCGAGCAGATCAGCCCGGCGCAGTAGCAGGGATTGGACTGGAGTTCCTTCTGCTCGGTGTAGCTGCAGATGTTGCGGGTCAGGCCGAAATGGCAGTGCTCGACGATCAGGCGGCTGGTGTCCTTGAAGTTGGCGGCCGTGGAGGTCGGATACATCTTGTCGGTGTTGAGCACCACGCGGAACTCGAGGTTGCGCACCGTCAGGTTCTCCAGCCCGAAGGGGAGTTTGCTGCCGCCCAGCACCGAGATCAGTGCCCAGGGGCGGGCGTCGGGCTCCGTCGTGTTTTCCGGAGCCTCCCAGTCGGAGAAGAGGACGCAGTTGTTGATGCGGATGGGAAATTCGGTGGCGGGCCAGGAGCGGCACTGCCCCGGCGCGCGCATCTGGTAGTCGTAGAGCTGCCGCACCGGCATCTCGCCCTCCAGGCAGATGTTGCGCCAGCCGTCGATGCTGCCCGGCTCGCAGGGAATGTGGAGCTGCGAGCGGCAGGGAAAGCCGTTGACCGTCTCGGGCGCCGGCCTGGCGATGCGGTAGCCCTTGGGGGTGAACGGAAAGAAAACCGTGCCGCCGCCGCGCGCGTAGACGGCGTTGATCGCCGCCTGGATGGCGTCGGTGTCATCCGTCACGCCGTCGCCCCGCGCACCCAGGTCCAGCACATTCACCGGTCCCCACGCTCGTTGCATCGTCCGCTCCCGCTAAGCCCGTTCTGCCGTTTGACGTCCTATACGATAAGGAATTCCGGGCGAATGACAAGCCAAAGCGCACTCCGATTGCACAACATGCGA
This sequence comes from uncultured Lentisphaerales bacterium, assembly GCA_964451945.1. Classification (GTDB taxonomy): domain Bacteria; phylum Verrucomicrobiota; class Kiritimatiellia; order RFP12; family JAAYNR01; genus JAAYNR01. The sequence continues at coordinate 1,002 of CAYVKQ010000155.1, read as the reverse complement.
ACGTATGCTATGGTAGCTTTGTTGAATGGGTTTGGAAGCACCATCGGGCAAGGCGTGAACAGTTGTCCGTGAGCCGCGGGGTCTGGCCGATCACCGGGCATGGGGAACGACTGCCGAAGGTCGGCGAATCAAGGACGAAACCTATGGGCGGGACGGGAAAAGGGGAAATCGGCGACCGGATGGTCAAACGGCTGCCGCTCTACTTGAGGATTCTGCGGGAGATGCGCGGCCGGGGAGCCACGTACGCCTCGGGAACGGTCGTGGCCAGGGCGCTCGACCTCGACCCGATCGTCGTGCGCAAGGATCTCGCCCGCTCGGGCGTCCGCGGCACACCGCGGCGCGGCTTCCCCATCGACGCGCTGATCCAGGCGATCGAACGCTATGTGGGGTGGAGCGACGACACCGCGGCGGTGCTGGCCGGGGTGGGACGGCTGGGGTCGGCGCTCCTCGGCTATGGCGGCTTCCGCCAGCAGGGGCTGCGGATTGTCGCCGCTTTCGACCAGGACGCGCGCCGCGTGGGGCGGCGCATGTCGGGAGTGATGGTCTATGCCGCCGCCGACATCGCCGACATCGTCGGCCGCCTCTCGGTCAAACTGGGCATCCTCACCGTGCCACAGGAGGCGGCGCAGCCGGTCGCCGACGCGATGGTCGCCGGCGGTGTCCGCGGGATCTGGAATTTCACGCCGGTGCAACTGACCGTCCCCGGCGACGTGATCATCAAGCGCGAGGATCTGGCGGCGAGCCTGGCGGTCCTCTCGCGACGCCTGCGCGGTGCGTGAGCCTACTGATCTCAGCCCGGCACCGCCAGCATCGCCTCGATCGCGCGGCGGGCGCGCGCCGCGATCGCGGGCTCAACCGTCACGCGGTGGCACATCCCCTCCAGCGACCACAGCACCTTCTCCAGCGTGATCTTCTTCATGTTGGGACAGAAGAGCCGGTCGCTCACCAGGTGGAACGTCTTGCCGGGATTCTCGGTGCGCAGGCGGTAGAGGATCCCCTGTT